>NZ_CP159813.1:1030000-1301899 GCF_047720265.1 Candidatus Pelagibacter sp. Uisw_134_02 | reverse complement strand
TAGCGCGAATAGATATTTATAAATGAACTTAATGAATGTAGTTTTTTTCAAAAAACTATTTTACAAATTTTAAATCTGTGGGTGTGTGTTGTAGAAAATAAAAATACTTTTTATTACTAAATCAACATATAGTAAAATTATAAAAATTTTTTTGATATTTAGTGTTATGCTGTTTATTTAATACTAAAAACAACTCCAAGTAGTTGATTATAGTGCTGTAATTTTTTTAGTAATTCTTGAAACGTTTCTAGATGCATTCGCTTTTTTGATAATGCCAGTTTTTGCGACCTTCATCAATTCGGAATTCAACTTAGGTAAGAATTTTAAAGCTTCAGCTTTTTTCTTTTCTTCAATTAAAAGGTTCATTTTTTTTATAGCATTTCTGTATTTGCTCTTACGAGCCTTGTTTACAAGGGTTTGAGTAGCAATCTTTCTAATTCTTTTAATTGCTGATTTTGTGTTAGCCATAAGCGCAGTTGTATAGCTCGAGAATTTATACTGGTCAATAGAATAATTTCTTATTTTTGACAAATATTACAAAAAAAAGTTGATCTATTACAGATAAATATTTTCTTTATTTTGCCACCACATTTATATCTTAAACATTTTAGATTTTCTCTTTGATAAACTTTAAATTCTTTTTGAAAATTACCATTTTTTCCTGAGGTATTTTTAAAATCACGAATGCTTGAACCACCTTTTTGAATTGCTTTATTGAGCACACTTTTTGAATAGAAAATAATTTTTTGGCAATCTTTTTTTGATAGTTTCATCGCATGCTTTGTTGGATTAATTTTACTTAAAAATAGAATTTCACTAGCATAAATATTACCTATACCAGATACAAATTTTTGATCTATTAAAAAACTTTTAATGTCTTTCCTTTTGTTAAAAAAGTATTTTAACAAATAATTTAAATTAAAATTTTTAAAGAATGGTTCTGGTCCCAAATGACTAAATCTATTTAAAAGATCTTGCTTGTTGTTTATAAATATAAAAAAACCGAATCTTCTAGGATCATTATAAATAATCTTTAAATCTTTAAATTGTATTTCAATATGATTATGTTTTTTTGGCAAATTTGAAGAATTGTAAAAACTAACATTGGTAAATTTAGTAAAATTTTTTTTTTTTATTAAATGAATAGTTCCTGACATTCCTAAATGAATTAAACAAAATGAGCCATCAGAAAAGCTTAAAATTAGATATTTGGAAAATCTAGTAACTTTTTTGATTATCTTATTTTGTAACAATTCTTCAAATTTTAGAGGAATTTTAAACCTTAAATTTCTGTTTTTAATTATTACTTTTTTGATTTTTTTTTTATGTATTTTTTTAGCTAATGATTGTCTAACTATTTCTACTTCTGGTAATTCTGGCATTTAATACTATATTATCAATAAATAATAAATTTAACATGCAACAATATCTACAAAATAAAAAAGGGCTAGTCCAAAGTGTCTTTAATAATGTCTATGATAAATATGATTTAATGAATGATTTCATGTCACTAGGTGTTCATAGAATTTGGAAAAGAGATTTAATGAATTGGATGAATCCTTCTGAAGAAAAAGTTTTAATTGACGTTGCTTGTGGAACTGGCGATTTAGGTAAGCTCTTTTTAGACTTAACTAAAAAAAATGGTAAAATTTTTTGCGTAGATCCTAATAAAGGAATGATTAGTAAGGGCAAAGCAAAGTTAACATCTTATAACAATATTAATTGGGTGATTGCTCCTGCAGAAAAATTACCAATTAAAGATAATTCTTGCGACTACTATAGCATTAGCTTTGGTTTACGTAACACTAAAGATATTAATAAAGCTCTTTCAGAAGCATATAGAGTTTTAAAACCTGGTGGTCGCTACTTATGTCTAGAATTTTCTAAAATACAAAACTCAAATTTAGACTTTATTTATAAAAATTATTCAAAGCTTATTCCTTTAATTGGCAAAATGGTTGTAGGTAAAAAAGAACCTTATGAATATTTAGTAAAAAGCATTAAAGAGTTTATTAATCAAGAAGAGCTGATCAATTTAATGAAAATTAATAAATTTGAAAATTGTAGTTACAGAAACTTATCTGGTGGAATGGTATCTATACATTCTGGTTGGAAAGTTTAATGATTAAAAAACTAATAACATTATTTAAATTAGGAAGGAAACTAGCTAAATCTGATATTCTTAACATTGTTTCTAAATTTAAAAAGCCACCTCTAGCTATTAAAATTTTATTTCAAATACTTTCATTTTCTTTTACGGATCAAAAAAAAATTAATTTTGATATTACAGAAGGTGAAAGACTATCCAAATCCTTACAATCAATGGGAACAACATTCATTAAATTAGGACAATTTTTAGTTACAAGGCCTGATATAATTGGTGACGAATTAGCTAAACAATTAGAAGGCTTACAAGATAGACTTCCTGCTTTTTCCTTATCTGAAGCAAAGACAATCATTAACAAAGATTTAGGAGAGGAAACTTTCAATACAATAATAGATTTAAGTGAGCCTGTGGCTGCTGCTTCAATAGCTCAAGTTCATAAAGCTAAAATAAATGACAATGGAACAATAAAAGATGTGGCAATTAAAATCTTAAGACCTGATATTAAAAAAACATTTAATGAAGAAATAGATGCGTTGATGCTTTTTGCTTTTATTATTGAATCATTTATTAAAAAAACCAAAAGATTAAAATTAATTGAAGTTGTTTTTTTACTTAAAGAAATAACCAATCTCGAAATGGACTTAAGATTCGAAGCTGCTGCTGCAAATGAATACGCAGAAAATACAAAAAATGATGCGGGTTTTAGAGTTCCTCTTATCTATTGGAATTTTACAAGTGAAAATGTAATGACACTTGATTGGGTAGATGGTGTTTCTATTCGGGAAACTGAAGATTTACAAAAAAGAAATATTGATACTAAAAGAATTGCCTCTGATATTATTCAACATTTTCTAAGACATGCTGTTAGGGATGGGTTTTTTCACGCAGATATGCATCAAGGAAATATATTTATTGATAATAATGGACAAATTGTGCCAATAGACTTTGGTATTATGGGTAGACTGGACAACCTCAGTAAAAGATTTTTAGCAGAGATTTTATTTGGCTTTATTCAGAGAGATTATAAGAAAGTTGCTGAAGTTCACTTGGTTGCTGGCCTTGTGCCTAAAGATGTGCCAGTTAATGATCTTGCCCAAGCGTTACGCTCAATTGGTGAGCCAATTTTTGGTCAATCTGTTAAGGACATTTCCGGAGGAAAGTTATTAAAACAACTTTTTGATGTTACTGAAAAATTTAATATGCAAACTCAACCTCAATTATTAATGTTGCAAAAAACTATGGTTGTTGTTGAGGGAGTTGCAAGAAAGCTTAATCCTAATACCAATATATGGGAAACGTCCAAACCAGTTTTAGAAAGTTGGTTAAGAGAAACTAAAGACCCAATTAATACTTTAAATGAAGGCTTAAAAAGTACTACTGAAGTAATTAAAAGATTGCCTGATTTTCCAGAGATTATGGATAAAGCTAATCAAGCACTTACATTTTTAGCAAGTGGGCAAATACCTCATAATTCAAACTCCTACACAGCCCTAAATGAAAAGAAATCTGAAATGATTGCGTTTAGAAACCAATCTATTGTTGGTTTATTATTGCTTGTAATCTTTGGTCTATTAGTATTTTAATTTGCCCCATGAATAATTTATCTCAGAAAAAAATACTTTTGATTATATGTGGAGGTATATCTGCATACAAGAGTTTAGAACTTATTAGATTGTTAAAAAAACAAGATGTTGAAGTTAAAACCATACTCACCAAAAGTGCAAAAGAATTTGTAACCCCCTTATCAGTGGCCTCACTTTCTCAAGGAAAAGTTTATGATGATTTATTCAATGCTGAAAATGAAGCTGAAATGGACCATATATCACTCTCTAGATGGGCAGATGTAATTCTTGTTGTTCCTGCTACTGCAAATACTATTTCCAAATTAAGCGGTGGATCTTCAGATGATTTAGCGTCAACAGTAATTCTTGCATCTGACAAAGATATTTTTTTGACACCCGCTATGAATGTTAGAATGTGGGAGCACCCTTCAACTAAACAAAATCTAGATAAATTAAAGTCTTATGGATATAAAATAATTGGCCCTGAAATTGGAGATATGGCATGTGGAGAATTTGGTGAAGGAAAAATGACTGAACCAAAAGATATTTTTCAAACAATTGAGACATACTTTGGTGAATTACATAAAAATCAAAAATTAAAAGCTCTAGTAACTGCAGGACCAACTAATGAGTATATTGATCCCGTTAGGTTTATAACAAATAAATCTTCTGGAAAACAAGGGTATGCTTTGGCGAAATCCTTGGCAAAAAGAGGATTTCAAACAACTCTAATTTCTGGACCTACAAACCTACAAATAGATAATAATATAAATTTAATTAAAGTTGAAACAGCAGATGAAATGTTTAAAGCAACACAAGAAAATTTACCTGCCGATGTAGCAATTTTTTCTGCTGCCATTGCTGACTTTAAAGTAAAAGAAAAAAAAAATGAAAAGATAAAGAAACAAGAATATTTACATTTAGAACTTGAAAAAAATGTTGATATCTTAAATTATGTATCAAAACATAACTCTCTAAGACCAAAATTAGTTATTGGATTTGCAGCTGAGACAAATAACATTCAAGAGAATGCTGAAAAAAAATTAATAGAAAAAAATTGTGATTGGATAATAGCAAATGATGTATCTAATAATTCTATTGGATTTGACTCTGATTTTAATGAAGTTTCAATTTTTTATAAAGATAAAAAAATAAAAAATGAAAAACTTATTATGAAAGAAAAATCTAAAATCTCAGAAGAAATAACAGATAGAGTTGTTAAACAATTAAATTAAAATTTAATGGCAAGAGTATTGATCAAAAAATTAAACCCAGATGTAGAACTTCCAGCTTATAAAACGAGTGGCGCTTCTGGTATGGACTTAATGGCTTTTACAGAAGAACCAATTACGATTGAACCCAATAGCTCATATTTAGTGCCTACAGGGCTTTCTATGGCATTTACAGAAGATTATGAGGTACAAATACGTCCTCGTTCAGGTCTTGCTGCAAAAAAAGGTATAACTGTTTTAAATACACCAGGAACAATTGATAGTGACTATCGAGGTGAAATTAAAATTATTCTTTTTAATCACGGAAAAGAAAGTTTTATAATTAATAACAAGGATAGAGTAGCACAGATGATCTTAACACCAGTTATTAAAATGGAATTAGAAGAAACAGATAGTTTGCCAGATACATTCAGAGGTGATGGTGGATTTGGTTCAACTGGCAAATGAAGCGTCAACTGAATAAAAAAATAATTGAAAGATTTTCAAGACAAATAGTACTTAAAGATATTGGTATTTTAGGTCAAAAAAAAATTTTATCATCTAAAGTTTTAATTATTGGTGCTGGTGGTCTTGGGTCTCCAGTTGCAGAATTTCTTTCAAGAGCTGGAATTGGAAAATTAGGTATTGTTGATGATGATAAAGTAAGTCTATCTAATTTACATAGACAAAGTCTTTACAACTCATCAGATATTGGGAAATTTAAAGTCAAAATAGCTAAAAATAAAATTAAAAGAATAAATCAAAACACAAATGTTAAAACTTATAAGATCAGATTAAATAGTAAAAATTTTAAGAAGATCATAGATGACTATGATTATATAGTTGATGGATCAGACAATTTTACAACAAAATTTTTGTTAAATGATTTTTGCCTAAAATTTAAAAAAATTCTTATAACTGGTGCTATTAGTAAATTTGATGGGCATATATTTACCTTTGACTTTAAAAATAAAAAAAATCCTTGTTTAAAATGTTTTTTTCAAGAATCTGAGATTTCAGATGATCTTTTAAATTGTGAGTCAGAAGGTATTCTTGGGACTGTTGCTGGAATTGTAGGAACTATTCAAGCAAATGAAATATTAAAAAAGATATTGAATATTGGAACAGGACTTGATGGGTATATTTTTATTTTAAACTTACTTCATTTAAACTTTAGAAAAGTTAAATTAAAAAAAAGAAAAAACTGTATTTGTAGATGACAAAAAAAATAACTATGTGGTTTTTATGTTTATTCCTTTTAGGAGTGAATTTACTAAGTGCTGAAGAAAAATTTTTGTCTTTAAAAAAAAATAAAACAAATGTTAGATACGGACCGGGTCTAGACTATCCAATTAAATACATTTATAGAAAAATTAATTTACCCGTAAAACAAATAGATAAAAAAGAGAATTGGAGAAGAGTTTTATTTTTAGATAACAACAGTGGCTGGATACATTGGAGTCAGTTAAAGCAATCGAATTCTGTTATTACAATCGAGAGAAAACTTTTATTTAAAAAACCATCAAAATTTTCTGAACCACTTGCAAAATTAGAGAAGGGGAGACTGTTGGTTATAAAAAAATGTGAAGAACAATGGTGTAGTGTAACAACTGATAAGTACACTGGTTGGGTTAAAATTAGAAATACCTGGGGATCTACTAAATAAAATCTTTTGATAATGCTTTAATATTAGCTTCAGTTAATTTTGTAGTATGTGCGTATTCTTTATGATTAATCCCAAGTTCAATATTTAAATCTATTAATTTAAATTTAGAAATTTGATCATCATTCAATTTAAAATGAATAAATTGTACTGATGATGCTTTTCCATCTGCTGATGTTCTATCAACATCTGCTTCCGGTACAGCACTCACAAATTCATCATCAATTTTCATAAATATTTTTTCTTCAATACCACCAACTTTTCCTAAAAATGCAGCTCTAGAAATTGGATTATCAATTTCAAACATTAAAGTTGCAATAAGTTCTTTGCCATTTGGTACTAGAGGGTTGTATGCTACTAATTCATCTTGTAATTGTTCATCGCCTCCTTTTTCTATGTGTAACATTTCTTGAACTTGTGCAAGCATGGTTTCAAAACTTTCAAAATAAAAAGTTGCATAAGGGCCCAGAGCTATTCGTCTGTCTTTTTTAAATTCGACAAGTTCTTTTCTAGTTTGTCTTCTAGTTTTTGAATAAATATCTGAAGGAATTAAATCTTCTTTTTCTATTAGTCTTTTTTTTTTGCTCATAATTATAATTTATAACTTTTGGCCATTAATTCGATAGGATGTAGTGCCTCATCACTAGCTATATTTGTATCTTTCTCTAATTGTTTTAAATGTTTACCTGCTAACGGACAATCTGAAGCCATATATTTATTGTTTTTATTTTTAATTTGTCTTGCTGTTGGTGTTCCAACTTTTACAGCTAAATCGTGAGTTTCCTTCATCACACCAAAAGTTCCCCCATGACCAGCACATCTCTCAACAACATCCATTTTTATATTAGGGATAAATTTAAGCATATCTCTAGATTTAATACCCATGTTTTGTGCTCTTGCATGACATGCGTTGTGAACTGTAACTCCACCATCAATTTCTTGTAAACCTTCTGCTAGGCCCTCGTTTTGTGCTATATCAACGATATATTGATCTATATCACTAACGTTTTTTGAAAGTCTTTTAATATTTTCATCGCTTGGTAATAGTAAAGGCCATTCAAATTTTAACATTAGACCACAACTGGCTGTTAAAGTAATAATTTGATAACCCTTATCTACCCACTTAAGTAAATCTTTGGAAACTTTCTTTGCTTGCTCTACCACTTTTGGTAAATCTGCTTGTTCAAGATACGGCATTCCACAACATCCCGGATAAGCTTCTTGAACCTCTACTCCATTTTTCTTTAAAACTTTTAATGCAGCTACGCCTGTATCTTTTTTATTAAAATTAACAAAGCATGTTGAATAAATTACAACTTTTCTATCTTTTGATGGGGCTTTGCTATTTGTCAGAATATTATTTTTTTTAAAATAATTTGTAAATGTTTCTGAATTATAAGTGGGAAGTTTAACTCTCATATCAATTCCAGCGATTAATTCTAATATTTTTCTAAAGAATTTATTTTTAATGCTTGATGCCCAGTTTATTAGTGATGATAGCATTACACCAATTTTTGCATTTCTATCTGTTTTAGCTAATTGAGCTGGAACAACTGATAATTTATTTAATTTTTTTTGAGCTGTTCTATATCTCAACATTAAATGAGGAAAATCTAAATCAAAATCATGCGGTGGAACATAAGGACACTTAGTCATAAAACACATGTCGCATAAAGTACAAGCATCTACTACAGGTTCAAATTGTTCACTTTTTAAACTTTCTACATCCTCATTTTCTGACTCATCTATCATGTCAAATAATTTTGGAAACGAGTCACATAAATTAAAACATCTTCTACATCCATGACAGATGTCAAATGCTCTTCTCATTTCGTCATCTAATTTTTTGGGGTCTAAAAAATCAGGATGCTCAAAATTTATTGGGTGCCTAATGGGTGCATCTATACTGCCTTCTTTGCTCATATTTAAAATTTTAGGATTTAATAGTGGGGAAGAACCCCACTATAAATTAAGTCTTATTTACGCAATAGATTCTAGTGTTTTTTGGAATTTACCTGCGTGTGATTTTTCAGCTTTTGCTAAAGTTTCAAACCAATCAGCAATTTCTGAAAAGCCTTCTTCTCTAGCTGTTTTTGCCATACCTGGATACATGTCTGTATACTCATGTGTTTCACCTTGTACCGCTGAAGCTAAATTCGCTTTAGTCTCACCAATCGGTAATCCTGTAGCTGGGTCTCCGACTTCTTCAAGATACTCAAGGTGTCCATGTGCATGACCTGTTTCACCTTCAGCTGTAGATCTAAATACAGATGCTACATCGTTATAACCTTCAATATCTGCTTTTTGAGCAAAATATAAATAACGTCTGTTTGCTTGGCTCTCACCTGCAAATGCATCTTTTAAGTTTTCTTCTGTTTTACTACCTTTTAATGACATATTTTTCTCCTTAATGATTATGAGATATATATAATCATTCTAAACTGTAAGTCAACAGTTTAGAATTGTTTTAATGTAAATGTTAAGTGATTGAAAATATTGAATTAATTTTGATTTTGATTATCACTCGCAACTTTAATCAATACTTCTACAGATTTTATTTTTTTTCCAGTAATATTTTTTTTAACATTTATAGAATCAATATCATCACTGCTACAATCAATTAACTCACTTGTATCTTCATCAAAAAAATGGTGGTGTTCAGTAACGTTTGTATCAAAATAACTTTTATCACTGTTAATTGAAATTTCTTTTAAATAACCCTTTTTTTTAAAAGCATGAACAGTATTATAAACTGTAGCTAAAGAAATTTTTTCACTTAGCTTCTCTTGAATAATTTTAGTTAAATCATTTATTGTAAAATGAAACGTCTTTTCAGGTGAAAAAAGCACTTCACAAATCTTTAGCCTTTGTCTTGTTGGTCTTAAACCTGATTTTCGCAATTTTTCTTTAAAAATGTTTAAATTATTCATTTTTGTTTATAATAGTTCTAAACTATTTCTATATTATAATCTCAATAAATCAAGTATTAAGGGTATTTAAAATTATGAAAAAAAACTCCTTCACGTATGATGATCTTATAAGCTGTGGAAATGGCGAACTTTTTGGTCCAGGAAACGCAAAATTACCTCTTCCACCAATGCTTATGTTTGATAGGATTACAGAAATTAATGAAGCCGGTGGAGCTTTTAGTAAAGGTGTTATAAAAGCTGAACTAGATATCAAAGATAGCCTCTGGTTTTTTGACTGTCATTTTAAAGAAGATCCAGTCATGCCAGGATGCCTTGGCTTGGATGCTATGTGGCAGTTAGTTGGGTTTTACCTTGGATGGCTTGGTAATCCCGGTAAAGGTAGAGCTTTAGGTGTAAGCACAGTAAAGTTTACAGGTGAAGTTTTAAAAAGTGTAAAAAAAGCGACTTATATAATTGATATGAAAAAGATTATGTCTCCTGGTGGAACTTCAGTTGGTTTAGCAAATGGTCTATTATATGCGGATGATAAAAAAATATATTCTGCAGAAAATTTAAAAGTGGGGTTATTTAAATAATGAGAAGAGTGGTAGTTACAGGATTAGGTGTAGTTTCTTGTTTAGGAAACAATCAGGAAGAGGTTTATCAATCTCTCTTAAATTCAAAATCAGGAATTTCTTTTCATGAAGAATATAAAGAGCATAATTTAAGAAGTCATATTCACGGTAAACCAAATATAAATCTTCAAGACCATGTTGATAGAAAAACCATTAGATTTATGGGTTCTGGGTCTGCATATAATTATATAGCAATGAAAGAAGCTATCAAAGATTCTGGGCTAGAAGAAAAAGACGTTAGCAATTTTAAAACCGGGATAGTAATGGGTTCTGGCGGACCTTCAATTGAAAATGTAGTTTTGTCAGTTGATAAAACAAGAGCTAAAACTCCAAAGTTAATGGGACCATTTATAGTTCCAAGAACTATGGCTAGTACTTCTTCTGCAACACTTGCTGTACCTTTTAAAATTAAAGGTGTAAACTATACAATGAGTTCAGCTTGCGCAACTAGCGGACACTGTATTGGTCATGGAAGTGAATTAATTCAAATGGGTAAACAAGATGTTGTTTTTGCAGGTGGTAGTGAAGAATTGCACTGGGCAATGACAGCAATGTTTGATGCAATGACTGCATTGTCTTCAAAATACAATGATGCACCCGAGACTGCTTCAAGAGCGTATGATAAAACTAGAGATGGCTTTGTAATAGCTGGTGGTGGTGGAGTTTTGGTGCTTGAAGAGTATGAACGCGCAAAAGCAAGAGGTGCAAACATATATGCTGAATTAACAGGCTATGGCGCGACTTCTGATGGGTATGATATGGTAGCTCCATCTGGCGAAGGCGCTGTAAGATGTATGAAGATGGCTTTATCGACTGCTAAAAACAAAATTGATTACTTAAACACTCACGGAACATCAACTCCAGTTGGAGATATAACAGAACTTAGAGGTGTTGGAGAAGCATTTGGTACTGAGGTACCAAAAATTAGTTCTACTAAATCTCTTTCAGGTCACCCACTGGGTGCTGCTTCAGTTCATGAAGCAATTTATAGTTTAATCATGATGAAAAATAGTTTCATCACAGCTTCAGCTAACGTCAATGACATGGATGATGAAGCAAAAAAATTTCCAATCGTTACTAAAACTGAAACAGATGTTAAATTAAACTCTGTTATGTCTAACAGCTTTGGTTTTGGTGGAACAAATGCAACTTTAATTTTTGAAAAGGTCTAAATGAGTTTAATGAAAGGTAAAAAAGGATTAATCATGGGCGTTGCCAATGAAAGATCTATCGCTTGGGGTATCTCACAAAAGTTAGCAGAAGCTGGAGCAGAACTTGCATTCACTTATCTTGGTGATGCATTAAAGAAAAGAGTAATTCCTTTAGCTGAAAAATTAAATTCAAAAGCAACATTTAGTTGTGATGTTGAAAATAAAGACGAAGTAATAAAATTATTTGAAGATATTGAGTCTCAGTGGGGTCAAATTGATTTTGTGGTTCACGCAGTTGCTTTTTCAGATAAATCAGAACTAGTTGGCGAATATTTAAACACAACAAGAAAAAATTTTTTAAGAAGTATGTTAATCTCTTGCTTTTCATTTACGGAGGTTGCTAAAGAAGCATCTAAAATAATGAAAGAAGGTGGTAGCATGTTAACTTTAACTTACGAATCTACTAAAGCTATTCCAAATTATAATGTAATGGGTGTTTGTAAGTCTGCTCTTGAAGCAAGTGTTAAATACTTAGCTAGAGATTTGGGTGCTAAAGGCATGAGAGTAAATGCCATTAGTGCAGGGCCAATTAAAACATTGGCAGCTTCTGCTATTGGTGATGCAAAGTTCTTATATAAATGGAATGAAGATCATTCTTTCCTTAAGAGAAACGTAGATATCCATGATGTTGGAAATTCAGCACTATATCTACTAAGCGACCTTGCAAGCGGTGTTACTGGTGAGATTCACTACGTAGATGCTGGATATAACAAGGTTGGAATGCCAGATCCTAAAAATATTAGCTAAAAATCAATAAAATCAACATTTTTAAGAAAAGTGCCACTATTAGATAAAAATAAAGTCGATAAATAGGGGCAATTAAACCCCTATTTCTAATTCAAATTATTCAGCAGCTTGTTTCATAGAAAGTTTAACTTTACCTCTATCGAAACCAATCACTTTAACTTTTACTTCGTCACCTTCTTTTACAACATCGGTAACTTTTTCTACTCTTTTAGGAGCAAGTTCTGAGATGTGAACAAGACCATCTTGTTTACCTAAGAAGTTAACAAATGCACCAAACTCCATAATTTTCATTACTTTGCCTGAATAAATTTTATTTAGTTCAGCTTTTGCAGTGATATCTTTAATAAACTGCATAGCGATGTTTCTAGATTCTTCATCTGGAGCAGCAACTGTTACAACCCCTTCATCATTCACATCAACTTTTGCACCTGATTTTTCAACAATCTCTCTGATAGTTGCTCCACCCTTTCCAATCACAGCAGCGATATCTTTTTTATCAACCGTTATTTGTTCCATTTTTGGAGTGTGTTGTCCAACATCTGCTCTTGATTCACTTAAGGCTTTATTCATTTCACCTAAGATATGAACTCTTCCTTCTTTAGCCTGATTTAAAGCCTGCTCCATGATTTCAAAAGTAATACCAGTAATTTTGATATCCATTTGAAGTGAAGTAATTCCATTTTTAGTTCCAGCAACTTTAAAGTCCATGTCTCCTAAGTGATCTTCATCACCTAGAATATCTGATAGGACACTGAAATCATCGCCTTCTTTAATTAAACCCATTGCAATACCTGCAACTGGCTCTTTAATTGGAACGCCAGCGTCCATTAACGCAAGAGATGCTCCACAAACAGTAGCCATTGAAGAGGAACCGTTAGATTCTGTAATCTCTGATACTATTCTAAAAGTGTATGGAAAAGCTTCTTTTGAAGGAAGTGAAGAATTGATTGCTCTCCATGCTAATTTTCCATGACCAACTTCACGTCTTCCAGTTCCAATTCTTCCCGTTTCACCAACTGAAAAAGGAGGAAAGTTGTAATGAAGCATAAATCTTTCTCTGGACTGTCCATCTAGACTTTCTATTCTTTGTTCATCATCAGAAGTACCTAAAGTAGTGACTACAATCGCTTGCGTTTCCCCTCTAGTAAATAATGCTGAACCATGAGTTCTTGGTAAAACACCAACTTCACACTCAATAGCTCTTACATCAGCTAAACCTCTACCATCAATTCTTTTTTTATTTTTAAGAATATCTGTTCTAACAATTTTCTTTTCAAGATTTTTTAACTCATCATTAATATTAAAATCAGAATAATTTTCATTGTCTGCAAAAAGCTGCTTGGCTTTTTCAGATATTTCTGAAATTTGATTTGATCTATCTTGCTTATCTATAGTTCCAAAAGCTTTAGTTAAATCATTAGTAAATTCACTCTCAAGTTTTTTCTTAACTTCAGATAAATCTTTCTTTTCAACAGTCCACTCTGGCTTTCTACATTCTTTAGCTAGCTCCTCAATCATTTTGATTACTGGGACAAAGCCTTCATGGCCAAATTTAACTGCAGCTAACATTATTTCTTCAGATAACCCTTTTGTTTCAGATTCAACCATAAGCACTGCATCTTTAGTACCTGCTACAACTAAATCTAAACTTGAGTTTTCTAATTCAGCTTTTGATGGGTTAAGAATGTACTTGCCATCAATATAACCTACTCTAGATGCTCCTACAGGGCCCATAAATGGCATACCTGAGATAGCTAATGCTGCTGATGATGCAGTGATTGCTAAAATGTCAGGTTGATTTTCTTTATCATATGAAATTACTGTTGGTAACAACTGAACCTCATTTTTAAATTCACTAGGAAACAAAGGTCTAATAGGTCTGTCAATTAATCTTGATATTAATTGTTCACTTTCAGTTGGTCTTGCTTCTCTTTTAAAAAATCCACCTGGAATTTTACCACCTGCATAATATTTTTCTTGATAGTTTACTGATAGCGGAAAATAATCCATATCTGGATTTACTTTCTTCGCTCCTACTACTGTTGCTAAAATAACTGTTTCACCACATGAAGCGATGATTGCTCCGTCTGCCTGTCTTGCTACTTTACCTGTTTCTAAGCTTATTTTTTTTCCTGCTACTTCAATTTCCTTCTTATATACTTTGAACATCTAATTTCCGTTTCCTTCTATCTATTTTCTTAAATTTAATTGTGTTAATACATTTTTGTAAGAATCAAATTTATTTTTCTTTAAATATTCTAACAATTTTTTTCTTCTATTTACTGCTCTTAACAATCCAACCGAAGAGTGTTTATCTTTTTTGAATTGTTTAATGTGTGCTGAAAGAGTTTCAATTTTTCCTGTTAATAATGCAATTTGTACTTCTGAAGAACCGGTGTCCTTCTCATGCATTTTTAATTCTTCTGCTTTTTTCGTCATACTATTTATTTTCCTATTTGTTTGTTTGTTTAATTAAATTTTCTATTTTTTCTGCGTATTCAAACGAGTCGTCCTTAGCAAAAAGTATCTTTGGTATATATTTCATAATCACTTTTTGGGATAAGACTTTTCTAATTAAAAAAGAATATTCTCTTAATTTTTTAACAACCTTCTCTGTATCCTTTCCTCCTAGAGGCAATACATATGCTTTTGCAATTTTAAGATCTTGGCTCATTTTTACTTCTGTAACTGTTACTGTATTAGTTTCTAAATTTGGCACTTTAGCCTCATTTCTTGCAAAAATCATACCTAAAGATTGCTTAATCATCTCTCCAACACGCAATTGTCTTTGTGATACAGGTTTACCTATTCTATCTGTCATTATACAGTTCTTTCTGTTGAGGTGGTACTATAAGCTTCAATTACATCATTTTTTTGAAAATCAATAAAGTCTTTAAGTGTTATCCCACACTCTTGTCCGTTACTAACCTGTTTAGCCTGATCTTTTTCTCTGAAGATTGTACTAATCTTACCTGTGTAGATAATTGCTCCATCTCTAATTACTCTAGCATTAGCGCCACTAGCTATTTCACCTTCTGTAACTTTAGAACCAGCAACTTTTCCTGTTCCTGAAACTTTAAAAATCTCTAAAATTTGAGCTATGCCATTGATTTTTTCTTGAACATCAGGAGCTAAAAGACCTGACATTCTCAACTTGATATAATCTAAAACCTCATAAATAATATTGTATGAAGAAATTTTAATCTTTTCATTTTCAGCTAATTTTTTTGCTTCTTTGCTTGGTTTAACATTAAATGCGATTAGAACAGCGCTAGATGCTTTTGCTAATGTCACGTCTGTTTCTGTCACCATTCCAATATCTGATAAAATAATCTTAGGTTTAACCTCAGCATGTGTAATTTGATTTATAGCACTTTTAATTGCTTCAGCAGATCCATGTACATCAGACTTAACAATAATATTTAATTCTACAGCTGACTTATCTGCAAAAGCAGAATCTTGAGTTGCAAACGCTAAAGGATTTCCTCCTGCTTTGACTTCTTCTGCCCTGTTCTCGCTTAATGTTTTTGCTTCTTTTTCAGAATCAAGAACAATAAAATCATCTCCTGATTTTGCTGCACCATTAATTCCCAAAATTTCTACAGGCGATGATGGTGGTGCTTCATTAATATTTTTTCCTTTATCATTAATTAAAGCTCTTACTTTTCCCCATTTTAGTCCACTTACAAAAAAATCACCTTTTTTGATTGTTCCAGATGTAACTACAACAGTTGCCACAGCTCCTCTACCAACATCAATTTTTGACTCTAAAACAATACCTGTTGCCTTTGATTCAAAATCAGTTTTTAAATCTAAAATTTCAGCTTGTAAAACTATTGACTCTACTAATTTTTCTAAATTTTTTTTGGTTTTTGCAGAAATTTCAACCATCAAAGTATCTCCTGATAAATCTTCTGCAATAAGTTCGTATTCTAAAAGCTGATTTTTAATTTTTTGAGGATCTGCTTCTGGTAGATCACATTTATTTATTGCAACTACAATTGGAACATTTGCGGCTTTTGCATGTTTTATAGATTCTATAGTTTGTGGTTTTACGCCATCATCTGCTGCAACAACTAAGACAACAACATCTGTTAATTTTGATCCTCTTGCTCTCATCTCAGTAAATGCTGCATGACCAGGAGTATCTATAAAAGTTATCTTATGTGACTCATGTTCTATTTGATATGCTCCAATGTGTTGTGTTATACCGCCAAACTCTCCTGAGACAACATTTGCACTTCTTAAAACATCTAATACTGAAGTTTTTCCATGATCTACATGCCCCATTACAGTTACAATTGGTGGTCTATTTTTTAAATTTTCAGATCTAGATTCTTTTATTTTTTGAATAATTTCTTCGGCTTTAGTCTCTCTTATAGGATTATGACCAAATTCTTTTACTAAATATTCAGCAGTATCAGCTGCTAGTGTTTGATTAATAGTAACTGTTACTCCCATACCAAATAAGTGTTTTATAACATTACTTGATTGTTCAGCCATTCTATTGGCAAGCTCTCTTACTGTAATAGCTTCAGGGATATTAACGTCTCTTTTCACAGGTTTTAAACTTTCTTGAATTTCTTCTTTGGTAAGTTCTCTGTTTTCTTTTAATTTTGCTCTTTTAAGTGATGCCATGCTTCTAGACCTTGCTTCAATCTCGTCACTTAAAGCTCTTGAAACTGTTAGTTTTAATTCTCTTTTTTTTGTATCAGGCTTACCTTTTTCTCCTGAGTCACCTTTAAGTCTTCTTGTTGCCCTTTGTTCAGCTAATTTACGTTTTTCATAATCATTAGTTATCGGTGAAGACGGTTTAGAAGCAAAACTTCCAGTAGCACTTACTACTGGTTTTGATCTCACGCTTGCTGATCTACCAAGGTTAACTCTAGGAGCAAATTTGCTCGGTTTTTTTTCAATTATAACTGAGTTTTTATTTTGAGTTTTTGCTAACTCTATATTCTCTATCGATTTCTTGGCTATGCCAGAGAGTGTTAATTTTGTTTTTTTGTTGTCCATATTTCATTACTCAATCTTTATAAATTATGTTTCTCGCGGACATAATTAGCTCATCTGCTTCAGTTTTTGATAAAGCAAAATCTTCTAGATATCCTTGAATTTTAATTCTTTCGCCTTTTATAACATCATAACCACCTGTAAGTTCATCTGAAGCAAGATCAGCAAAATCTTCTAATTTTAATATTTTTTGCTCACCCAAAGTAACCAGCATGCCTGGCGTTAAACCTTTGTGATTTATTAGATCGTCTTGCAATCCTAAATCTTTAATTCTTTGAGTAATATCTTCCTGATCTTTTTGATAAAACTCTTTTGCTCTTTCTATTAAAGCTTTAGCAGTATCTTCTTCTATACCCTCAATTTTCATGAGGTTTTCTGGCGTACTATCTTTAATATCTGAAATAGAAGAGAAGCCTTCCGCAACAAGCAATTGTCCTAATGTTTCATCTAGTTCTAAATTTTTTACAAAATTTTCTGTTTTTTCTTTAAATTCTAGCTGTCTTCGTTCTGAGTCTTCTGCATCAGTCATTATGTTTATTTCATAATTTAATAATTTTGTAGCAAGTCTAACATTTTGACCTCTACGACCAATTGCTTTACTTAAATTTTCTTCAGTTAAAATTACATCTAATTTCTTAGCTACACTATCAACATTAACTCTTTGAACTTCAGCTGGTGATAGTGCGTTTGAGACTACTATTGCTGGATCTTCAGACCAATTTACAATATCAATTTTTTCTCCCTGCAATTCATTAACAACTGCTTGAACTCTTGATCCCCTCATTCCAACGCAAGCTCCTACTGGGTCTAACGAGGTATCAACTGCACTAACACAAATTTTAGCTCTACTTCCTGGATCTCTTGCAGATGATTTGATTTCAATTAATCCATCGTAAATTTCTGGAACTTCTTGAATAAATAATTGTTCCATAAATTTTGGATGGGCTCTAGATAAAAATATCTGTTGTCCTCTAGTTTCTCTTTTCACATCATAACAGTAAGCTTTAACTCTATCTCCTGCTTTAATATTTTCTCTTGGAATCATCTCATTTTTTTGGATAATTGCCTCTGTTCTACCCAAATCAACTATTACATTTCCAAATTCTAAACGTTTAACAATTCCACTTAAAATTGAATCTTTTTTATCTATAAAATCATTATACTGTCTTTCACGCTCAGCTTCTCTTACATTAAAACTAATAACTTGTTTTGCTGTTTGAGCTGCAATTCTACCAAAATCAAATGAGGGTAGAGGTTGCAAAATTTCATCACCAATTTTTTTATCTTTATTTTCTTCATTTAAAATAACTGCATCTTGAAGATTAATTTCTGTATTTGTATTTTCAGGCTTTTCAACAACAATCAGCTTCCTAAATATTCCAATATCTCCATTTTCTCTATTTATTAAAACTTTGATTTCATTATCCTGTCCAAATTTAGACTTAGCAGCTTTTGCAATTCCTGTTTCCATGGAATCAATAATTAATTCTTTATCTATAGATTTTTCTAAAGCTACAGCTTCAGCAATTCTTAATAATTCTAGTTTATCTGACCTTCTATTTAACATATTTTTATCTGCTCCAAAAAAAAATGGGCTGAAGCCCATCTTGTAATTTCAATAATGTAAGGGCAATATATAAAGAATTTTTTTTTATTCAATAGGAACTATTTAGAAAAAATACCCTTTTTATCTGTCTTTTCCCATGAAAATGACCCATCAGCTTCTGACACTCTTCCAAAGTGACCATAAGCAGCTGTTTTCTCGTAAATTGGTTTATTTAAACCCAACATTTCTCTAATTCCTCTTGGGCTTAAATCAAAATTTTTTGTAATTTTTTCTGAAATGAATTTATTTTTTTCCAAATCATTATCAAATAAATCTACATAAATTGATAAAGGTTTAGAAACTCCAATTGCATAAGCTAATTGAATTAAACATTTTTCAGAAATATTGGAAGCGACAATATTTTTTGCAATATATCTTGCTGCATAAGCTGCTGATCTATCTACTTTAGTTGGATCCTTACCAGAAAAAGCTCCACCTCCATGGGGTGCTGCTCCGCCGTAGGTATCAACAATAATTTTTCTACCTGTTAAACCACAATCTCCATCTGGTCCTCCAATTACAAAGTTACCAGTTGGGTTTACATAAAATTCTTTTTCATCAAAATCTTTTAAAAATTTTTCTGGAATAGATTTTAACATATAGGGCGTTAGCAATTCTCTTACCTTAGCTTGATCTACATCTGCAGAGTGTTGTGATGATATAACAACTGACTTAACTTTAGTTGGTTTGCCGTCAATGTATTCAAAAGTAACTTGGCTTTTTGAATCTGGTTCTATATTTTTTAATACTCCAGACTTTCTATCTTCTGCCATAAGTCTTAAAATCTTATGTGAATAATGTATTGGTGCTGGCATCAACTCTTCTGTTTCATTACATGCATATCCAAACATTATTCCTTGGTCCCCAGCTCCTTCATCTTTACTACCAGCAGAGTCAACACCCATCGCTATATCTGCAGATTGTGAATGAAGATGACTTTCTATCTTTGTCGCTTCTCTCCATGTAAAACCATCTTGGTCATAACCAATATCTTTGATACAATTTCTCACTTTTTGTATAAGATCTTCTTTTTTAATCTCAGGACCTCTGACTTCTCCAGCTAGTACAACTTTATTTGTTGTGGTTAGTGTCTCGCATGCAACTCTAGAAAAAGGATCTCCAGCAAGATAACTATCTACTACCATATCTGAAATACGATCTGATACCTTGTCAGGATGTCCTTCTGAAACCGACTCACTGGTGAATAAAAAATTTTTTAAATTACTCATGATTAGTTCTATTAAATGAAAAAATAAAAAAAATATATATTAAAATTAACATTAAAAACGTTTTATTCCCAAACATCATAAAAGGTGTCGATTTAACTAGTCTAATTTCAGATAGGTCCACATATCCTTTTGATCCAAACTCCACTTTTTGCTCGACAGCTCCTGTTGGATTAATAATAGCTGAAATTCCATTGTTTGAAGATCTAATTATATATTTGCCACTTTCCACAGATCTAAATATACTATGTGCAAAGTGTTGCTTCGGCCCTATAGAATTACCAAACCAACCATCTTCTGAAATATTAATTATATAATTAAAATTATCATCTTTAGATAATTTACCAGAATAAATTATTTCGTAACAAATTAAAGGAAGTAAATTTAAATCAATTTTTTTATTTTTTATATTAAGTGGAGTTCTGGTTTCTCCTTTAGAAAAAGATTGATAACTATTAGTTATAGTTTTTAGGCCAATTAAGCCAAGAATACTTTCAAAAGGAATAAATTCTCCAAATGGTACCAGATTAACTTTATTGTAGCTTGAGATAATATCTAAATTATTATTAAATACAGCCATTGAATTAAAAAATAAATTTTTTTGATCTTTTTTTTCTAAACTATTTAAGCCTACAATTATTAAATCATCTTCTCCAAAATGTTTTAAAAATAAGTCTCTATAAATACTCATTTCTCTTAGGGAGCTGTCTGGAATAATTCCTTCTGGCCACAGAAAAATTGTAGGTTCTTCATTTTCTGTCTCACTTAGATTTATAAGTTCATTAATTATTTTTGACTCATCTTGTTTTGAATAAAATCTATCAAGACTAATATTTGATGATATTGCTCTAATTGTATATGGGTTTTTTATACTTTTTAAGGAATCAAAAATATCATTTTTGATATTACCAAATATAAAAAATACAGCAGATAATAAAATAAAAGAAAAACAAACTATGATTTCTTTTGTAGAATTTCTTAAAATAAATAATCCAGGAATAGTAAATAACGAAATACAAATTAAATTAAATGAATAGGTTCCTACAATAGAAAGGATTTGAATGAAATTAATACTATTTGAAAAACTAAATGAGATCAAATTCCAAGGAAAACCTGTAAGTATTGATCCTCTCATAAATTCAATTATGCCAAATAGTATTGAAAAAATAAAAAAAGAACTAGTTACATTTTTTGAATAAAAGATTGAAAAAAAATACGTAATTAAACCGTAAAATATTCCAAGAAAAGCAGGTAATAAGATTAAAGCAATTGGGATTAAAAATTTAAAGCTTTGATCAAAAGTTAATGAAATTGCCACCCAGTATAAACTAAATAAAAAATATCCAAATCCAAAACACCATCCATATTGAAAAAAAAATTTACTCCTAAGTGATCTTTTTTTTTTATTAAAAATAAAAATAAAAAATAAAGAAAAAGTAATAAAATTTATAAAAAAAAAATTATATGGTGGGAGACTGTAAGAACTTATTGCTCCTAAAAAAATAATATATAAATAGTTATAAAATTCTTTTTTAAACAAGTTTTGCAATCTTTGTTTTAACAGCTTTATAAATTTTTTCTTCTTTGGTTAGCATCATTTTAAAATCTTTTAATTTGATATGATCATTACCTAATAAATGAAGAAAACCATGAATAAATATCTTAATTACTTTATTTTTAAAGTCTAGATCGTTTATAATCTTTGGTTTGTTCATAAACTGATAGCTAATAATAATATCTCCAATATAAGGCGATTTTTTTATATTAAATTTTTTCACAGAAGGAAAAGATAAAACGTCTGTTGCTTTATTCTTTTTTCTAAATTTTTTATTTAATTTTTTAATATTTTTATTATTTGAAAGTAAAATTGATAAACTTACTTTTTTTTTCGTAAATCTGTATTTTTTAGGAAAATTTTTCACCAAAGTATTAAAAAAAATATTAGGTTTTTTAATCTTTTTATCCCAGAGTTTACATTCTGAAACTACATTAACATTAATCATTTTCTTGATCAGAGTACGCTTTTACAATCTTAGAAACTAAAGGGTGTCTAACAACATCGGAATGATCAAAATCTAATACTGAGATTTCTTTTAAATGCCCTAATAACTTTTTAGATCTATTTAATCCGGACATGTTTTTATGGGGTAAATCAATCTGTGATGGATCACCATTTATAACAATTTTTGAATTTTCTCCGATACGTGTTAAAAACATTTTAATTTGTGTATCTGTTGCATTTTGTGCCTCATCTAAAATTGCAAAAGAGTTTTTGAGAGTTCTACCCCTCATAAACGCCAAAGGTGCTATTTCAATGTCGCCAATCTCAATCATTCTTTGAATTTTTTCAAAGTCAAAAAGGTCATATAAAGAGTCATATAAAGGTCTTAAATAAGGGTCTACTTTTTCTTTCATGTCTCCAGGCAAAAAACCTAATCTTTCACCAGCTTCTACTGCTGGCCTTGATAAAATAATTCTTTCAATTTTTTTATCAAGTAACAATGTTAAGCCGACTGCAACAGCCAAAAATGTTTTACCAGTTCCGGCTGGACCTGCCGATATAACAATGTCACT
This sequence comes from Candidatus Pelagibacter sp. Uisw_134_02, assembly GCF_047720265.1. Lineage (GTDB taxonomy): Bacteria > Pseudomonadota > Alphaproteobacteria > Pelagibacterales > Pelagibacteraceae > Pelagibacter. Next base: position 1,279,435 of record NZ_CP159813.1, on the reverse strand, counting down.
TTCTCTTAATGCTCTAACATATTCTTTTTGTTTTTCTGATCTTGGAATAACTGATTTCTTAGGAGTTTTAATTATATCTGAAATATTTTTATTCTTTACTTTTTCTTCAATCATAAATTTATCTACTGAAGAGATTATATCTTTTTTTTCTATACTACCATTGTTTATAAACTGATTAGCAAGAAACTGTATAGCATTTTTTGCAATTTCATTTTTTTCTGGTGTTGATTTTATTAAAATAGAATTACCCCTAGAGTAAAGACCTGTTTTGGTAATTTTTTCTAACTCTTTTAAATTTTCATTAAATTCACCAACAACGCCCATTAACAAGTCATTGTCTTGAAATATAACACTTAAAGAATTATTATTAGAATAGACAAATTTAAGAGTAGAATTGATTTTTTTCGAGGATATGTTATTCAATTTTTAAGCTACTTTTTTTTTATAATTCTCTTTTATTATACCAAACAAACTATTTTGATTGCTACTTTTTATCTCTAACTTTATAATTTTTCCTATATAATCAAAACTGCCATCAAAAATTACTGGTGTCATATATTCTGTTCTGCCAAATAGTTTAATTCCATCTTTCATTTGATTTTCAACTAGAACTTTAAGAATCTTGCCCTCTAATGATTTATTTTTATTTAACTGATTTTCAAATAATTTTTTTTGAATTTTTTCTAATCTCTCTTTTGATTTTTTCTTATCAACTAATTCATGACCGGCTGCTACTGTGCCTGGTCTTGGACTAAAAATAAATGAATAGGAGTTGGTAAATTTTACCTTTTCAATTAATTTTATTGTCTGACTAAAATCATCATCGTTTTCTTCTGGATAACCAACAATAAAATCACTTGAAAACTCTATATTTGGATTAATTTTTTTTAATTTTTCATAAATTAACAAATATTCTTCAATTGTATGCTTTCTATTCATTAGTTTTAAAATTTTGTTTGATCCACTCTGCACTGGTAGATGGACTAATGGCATTAACTTTATTGATTTTTTATATACATTTATCAAGTCATCTGTCATGTCTTTGGGGTGAGATGTTGTATATCTAATTCTTTCAAGTTCACTAAAATTTTCTAATTCAATTAATATGTCAGATAACCTAAATTTTCTATTTTCATCCCTATAACTATATGCATTAACATTTTGTCCTAAAAGAATAATTTCTTTAGCTCCACTTTGAACTATTTCTTTAGCCTCATTTATAATCTGATTAAAAGGTCTAGAATATTCTGGTCCACGAGTATATGGAACAACACAAAAATGACAAAATTTATCACACCCTTCTTGAATTGTTAAAAAGGAGGATACTTTGCTATCTTGATTTTTGATCTTGCTTAAATAATTAAATTTTGAAATTGTATCAAATTCAGTTTCTTCTTCTTTTTTCTTCTTTTTTATATATCTTTCTATTGTTTCATTAATTTTGTGATATGATTGAGGTCCAATAATAATATCTATGTAAGGCTCTCTCTTTAATATTTCTTGATTTTCTGCTTGTGCAACACACCCAGCCACAATCACAATAGGTTTTTTTTTAGATCTAAAAATTTTTTTTACTCTTCCAATTTCGTGATAAACTTTTTCTTTTGCCTTATCTCTAATGTGGCAGGTATTTAAAATATAACAATTTGCATCCTCATATTTATCTGTTTTTTCGAAACCTATTTTTTTCACTGTATCAAATATACGATTAGAATCGTATTCATTCATTTGACAACCAAAAGTTTTAATAAATATTTTTTTTAACATTAAGTTAGGGTTTTTTTTTAACCCCATATAATTCTAATTTATGATCTACTAAACGATAACCATATTTATCTGCAATTTTTTCTTGCAGTTTTTCAATCTCTTCATCAACAAACTCTATGATCTCTCCAGATTTAACGTCTATTAAGTGATCATGATGACCCTCGTTTAATTCTTCATATCTTGCTTTTCCACCCTTAAACTCATGTTTTGTCAAAATTCCAGACTCTTCAAATAGTTTTACAGTTCTATAAACTGTTGCAATACTAATCTTTGTATCAATTTTTGAAACTCTATTGTAAAGCTCATCTACATCTGGATGATCGTTAGACTCTGACATAATTTTTGCAATAATTTTTCTCTGATCTGTAAGTTTTACACCTTTGGCTAAACACTTTTGTTCAATATTTTCTGACATAGTTAATTTTAACTTAAATAAATAGGATTAATCAAATTCTTTTTAACTTTATATTTTTCACATAACTTGGGTACATCTACATATTCAATAACTGAAAAATCTTTAAAATCAGCAAAACTAAAGCAATAATAGTCAATATTTTTTGTTAGAAACAATGCTTTAATGGTTGATAGTGAATTTCTAATACCTGCAAAGCTACCTGGGCCTCTATTAACATAAATAGCATCTATGTGATCTAAAGAACTTTTGTTACTCTTCAAAAAATCACTGATTAAAAGCATTAACTTTTCAAAATTAATTTTACTATTCTCATGACTACAAGTATAAATATTTTTACCAACAATGAATGTTAAAATAATTTTATCTCTAGCGGCATCTATTATTAGATTATTCATTATTATATTATTATTTATTTGCAATTCTAAAGCAGAAGAGAAGAATATCAAATATTATTCTGATGACCGGGGAATTCTTTCATTAATGTATCACAGATTTAATGAGGATAAATATCCCTCAACAAATATTAAGATGAAGGTTTTTAAACAACAAATTGAAATAATCAAACAATTTCAATATAATTTTTATGATCCTAAGGACTTAGAAAAAAGTTTTAATACTATAAAAACAGAAAAAAAAATACTTATTACTATTGATGATGCTTTTTCTTCTTTTTATGAGTTTGCTTGGCCTTATTTAAAAAAAGAAAAAATTCCATTTATTCTTTTTGTTTCAACTGAGGCTGTTGGAAAAAATGGATATATGAATTGGGATCAAATAAAGGAATTAGAAAAAGAGACTAACGCTTATATAGGCAATCATTCTCACTCACATAGTTATTTGGTTGATATGGAAAATAGAGACTTTATAAGTGACATTGAATTATCAATGTCAATCTTTAAAAAAAAATTAGGCTATAATCCTATTTTTTTTTCTTATCCATTTGGAGAATATAGTTCACTCATAAAAGAATATATATCAAATAATTTTAAATTTTCTTTTGGTCAACACTCTGGTGTAATTGATATTAATAAAGATCGCTATGAACTGCCAAGATTTCCTATTAATGAGAAATATGGAGATTTAAAAAGATTTAAATTTTTAATTAACCTTAATCCCTTACAATATAAATCTTTGTACCCAATTGAAAAATACTTAACAGTTAATAATAATCCTCCAAAATTTTTAGTAAAATTTTTTGATAAGCAAAAAAATATATATAATATTAATTGTTTTTCTGATGAAGGAGACAAGTGGGAAAAATCTAATATTAATTTTGATCAAAATAATTTAAGTTTAAAATTCAGAAATAAATTTAATTTTAGAAGAGGGAGAATAAATTGTTCTCTTAATGATAATGGAGTATGGAGATGGTTTGGAATTCAGTTCTCTGTTGAACAAAATTAAATTAGACTTTCCAAATTAATACTTGAAGGCAATAACTTAGCATCATCAAAATCCGTTAAATTATTTTGTTTTATTATTTGCTGCAAAACACTAACATACACTTTTCCAATTTCTGCATATTTGTCTAAATACTCAGATAATATTAAACTATCTAACTTTTTCCCTTCTTCTCTTAATTCAGCTCTAGCGCTTCTAAAATCTTTGTAAGAAGAATGGGTATTTAAATTTCTTTGATAAGCCCTTACAGAGGCCTGCAGTATTTTAAATTTCATAACTTTATGGGTGCTATCATCATCTGCTCCAGAAGGCTTTATTCCTTCACCAGACCATGTCCATTGACCAAACAATGCATTACCCTCTTGGGCAAATCTTGAAGTTCCCCAACCAGTTTCTTTTGCTGCCTGAGCTATAGCCATAGATACTGGAACTTCATCCATTCTAATCTTTAATGTTGATAAGTCTTTATTTGCAACTCCATACTGTTTAAATTTTGAATTTAACCAAATTTTTTCAATTTTTGTATTTTTACTTTTATTTAAAATACTAAAAAGCTTTTTTCTATCTATTTTAATATTATTATTTTCTTTAATTATTAATGGTAAAATAATTTGAATAAAAAGATCTTTTCTTTTTTTGGAATTTTCAATTTTTTTTATCTCATTAGGTAATGATGTTAATGAAATTGGTTTAACTAATTTATTTTTTCTTACATCTTCGAGACTATAATTCGTTGATTTAAATAATTCTGCAATTGTTGCAGCACTTAATCTGACGGAGTCAGTAGGTCTCTCATCAAACATCATTATATCATCAAATAAAAATTCATTATTCAATACATTATCTGACTCTATATCTTTTTTTTCCAATAATTTCTCTAAATCGTTTTTTGAATTATTTTCAAAATCTGCAGAAACAATTGATGTTTTTTTTGTAAGCTCAATAAATATTGGACTAATAGAAAAAAAAGATATTATTAATAAGCTAGCTAAAAGTGTTCTGGCTATACTTCCTACATCATTTTCTACATATTTTTTTTTTTTTATAGTTAAATATTTTTTTTTAAAATATTTATTCATTTGATTAAATATATAAAAATTTTTTTTCATAATTATATTGCAATAACTTCTTTGACTTCAGGCAAATAGTGACACAAAAGATTTTGGACACCTTGTTTAAGGGTTAGGGTTGAGCTTGGACATCCAGAGCAACTTCCTTGCAGCTCTACTTTGACAATACCATCCTTGAACTCCTTAAATTTTATATCACCACCATCTTTAGCAACAGCAGGTCTAATTTTTGTTTCTAGAATACTGACAATTTTTTGTTCAATTTCGTTATGTTCCTCATTTTTTTCTCTAAATAATTCATTAGCAATTACAAATTCTTTTCCTGATGAATAAAAATCATTAATTAATGAAATAACTATATGTTTAATTTCTTCCCAAGCTACTTCCTCACTTTTATTAATGGATAAAAAATCTAACCCTAAAAATACTCCTGTTACTCCATTAATAGATAAAAGATTTCTTACTAGTTCGCTGTCAGTATCTTCTTTTTTTGTTATCTCAAAAGATCCACTATTAGATACATTTTTCCCTGGTAAAAACTTGAGGGAATTAGGATTAGGTGTTATTTCAGTCTGCACAAACATGGTTTATATATAAAGGTAAATATATAAATTTAAACCAATTAATATATTTAGTTAAAAACCTACTAATTCTTTCATTTCTTTGATTTTTTTTGAAGCAATTTTGTCAGCTTTATCAGAGCCAGCTAATAAAATAGAATCTAAGTATTTTTCATCATTCAGTAATCTTTTAATTTCTTTTGAAATTGGCTCGATTTTTTCAGTTAATGCATCTGATAATTTTTTTTTAAATTCAGAAAAGTTTTGTTTCTTAAATTCATTAATAGAGTTTTCTAAGTTTTGATTTTTTAAACTTGCATAAATCCCTAGTAAGTTTTCTGCCTCAGGTCTTTCAACCAAAGCTTCAACATTCTCGGGTAGTGGTAGTGTGTCTGTTTTTGCTTTTTTTACTTTATTTGATATTTCTTCTTTACTATCAGTGAGATTAATTCTACTTAAATCTGAAGCATCAGATTTACTCATTTTTTTCATACCATCTTTAAGACTCATTATTCTAGAAAATTGTTTTTGTATTAACGGCTCTGGTACTTTTAAAAAATTTTGCACATTAAAATCATTGTTAAATTTTTGTGCAATATCTCTACAAAGTTCTAAATGCTGTTTTTGATCATCTCCAACAGGAACATGAGTTGCATCATATAGTAAAATATCAGCTGCCATTAAAACTGGATACGAATAAAGACCAATACTAGCTTTCTCTTTATCCTTTCCTGCTTTTTCCTTAAATTGTGTCATTCTATTAAGCCAACCTATTCTTGAAACACAGCTTAAAATCCACGCAGCTTCAGAATGAGCTGAAACCATAGATTGATTAAAAATTATACTTTTAGTTGGATCAATTCCACACGCAATAAATGTAGCTGCTGTTTCTCTTATATTTTTTTTTAACTCCTTAGGTTCTTGTTTAACTGTTATTGCATGAAGATCTACAACACAAAAAATACATTGATTTTCTTTCACATTTTGAAGTTCTACAAAATTCTTAATTGCACCAAGATAGTTTCCAAGATGGAGGTTTCCTGATGGCTGAACTCCTGAAAAAATTTTTTTACTCATTCTAATAGTTTAAATTAATATCACTTCTTTTAAAAGCCTTGATTAAAATTGCAATCAAAAGGTAAAATATTAGTCCCAATACAACTGCACCAATTAGATAAGCAGCTTTGAAGTTTGCTTCATAAAGTAATTTTTCATTAAAAAAATGAATTACACAGTTAAAAAATATTCCCATTAATATTGAAGCTAGAAAAATTTTAATAAATCTATTGATGAACACAAGGTTAAAATAGAATAAATTTTTTATTTTTAGAAAAGTAAATAATAAAATGGCATTAAACCAAGATGATATTGTAGTTGCTATGGGTATAATTATAAACCCAATTTCTTTAAAAAAAACAAGACTAATAAATATATTAAGTAAAACTGATGTAAGTGAAATATAAAAGGGTGTTTTTGTATTGTGTCTTGCGAAAAAAAAAGTTGAAAAAACTTTAATAAGAGAAAAAGCTGGCAATCCAATTGCAAAATAAAATAAAGCTTTTGCTGAGTTTTTAACACTTGGTTCATCAAACGAACCATATCCAAATAAAGAAGAGATAATCTCTTCAGAAGCAACTAATAAAGCAATTGCCGCAGGTATACTTAAAAACAAACTTAACTCTAAAGCTTTATTTTGAATTAATTTTATTTTTTCTTTTTTACCACTTTTAACGTGTTTAGAAAGTTGAGGGAGTATTACTGTACCAATTGCAATTCCTGCAATAGCTAGATTTATTTGATAAATTCTGTCGGCATAATAAAGATAGGATACTGCACTAGCTTGAAAAGATGCAATGATTGTTCCAACTAAAATATTTATTTGAGTAACTCCAGAAGAAAAAATGCTGGGAAGTAATTTTTTAAAAAAATTTTTAATTTTATTGTCAATTTTAAATGAAAAACTTATTTCAGGATAAAAATATCTTTTAACAAAAAAATATAAGAATATAAACTGTAAAATACCTGAAATAGTTACTGCATAAGATAAGTAATAAACCAATTGATCATTCAAAATTTTTCCTAAAAATAATACTCCAATAAGAAGAATATTTAAAATGATGGGTGCGGCCGATGCTATAGCAAATTTATTATGCGAATTTAAAATGGCTGAAAAAAAAGATGACAGACTAATGAACAATAAAAATGGAAATGTGACTCTGGTCAAAGTTATAGCTAATTCCATTTTTTGATAGTCACCATCAAACCCTGGTGCTATTAAAAAAACAAATAATGGCATAAAAATTTCAATAATAAGAACTAAAAAAAATAGTCCTGCTGTTAGTAAATTGAAAATATTATTTGCAAAATTTTGTGATTTTTTTTTATTATTTAATAGTGATGAATAACTGGGTACAAATGCTGCGTTAAAAGTACCTTCTGAAAATAACCTCCTAAATGTATTGGGTATTCTAAATGCAACAAAGAAAGCATCTGCCAGAGGTCCTGTTCCTAGAAACATAGCTATTAGTATGTCCCTCACATAACCTAATAATCTACTTATTATTGTAAAAAAACTAAATGTGCCTGTTGACTTAATTAGGTTCATAAATCATATTAGTCTTAAATTTGCTCCATTTGTATATCTAATTAACATAAATGAAAAAAACTAAAATAGACCATTACACGGATAAAGAAGCTTTAGATTTTCACTCTAAAAATAAGCCTGGAAAAATTGAGATTATTTCTTCTAAACCAATGACTACAAAGAGAGATTTGGCTCTAGCTTATTCGCCAGGTGTTGCTGTGCCAGTTAAAGCAATTTCAGAAAACCCTGAATCTGCTTATGATTATACCTCAAAAGGAAATCTTGTTGCTGTTATTAGTAATGGGTCTGCAATTTTAGGTATGGGTGATTTGGGTGCTCTGGCTTCAAAACCAGTTATGGAAGGAAAAGCAGTTCTATTTAAAAGATTTGCAGATATTGACTCAATCGATTTAGAAATTGACTCCAAGGATGCTAATGAAATTATTAATAGTATAAAAAACTTTGCATGTAGCTTTGGAGGAATAAATTTAGAAGATATAGCTGCCCCAGATTGTTTTGTTATTGAAGACAAGTTGAAAGAAATTTTAGATATTCCTGTTTTTCATGATGATCAACATGGTACTGCAATCATTACCACTGCTGCCTTAATTAATGCCTTAGATATATCAGGCAAATCAATAAAAGAAATTAAAGTTGTTGTAAATGGTGCTGGCGCATCAGCTATGGCTTGTACTAATTTATTTAAAAATAGTGGCGTTCCTCAAAAAAATATAATCATGGTAGACAGGTCTGGAATAATATATCGAGGTAGAGAAGGATTAAACCAATGGAAATCATCTCATGCTTCTGAAACAAATCTTAGGACATTAGATGAAGCAATCAAAAATGCTGATGTTTTTTTAGGCCTTTCAGCAAAAGGTGCACTATCAAAAGATATGGTAAAAAAAATGGCAAAAAATCCTATAATTTTTGCATGTGCTAATCCGGATCCAGAAATAACTCCTGAAGAAATAATGGAAGTTAGAGATGATGCTATTATAGCAACAGGAAGATCCGATTATCCAAATCAAGTAAACAATTTAATTGGGTTTCCCTATGTTTTTAGGGGAGCTCTTGATGTTAGGGCAAAAACTATTAATGAAGAAATGAAAGTAGCTGCTGCAAATGCTATAGCAATGCTTACGAGAGAAGATGTTCCTGATGAAGTAGTAGCAGCAATGGGTGGTGATAGACCCCATTATGGAAAAGACTATATAATTCCATCAACTTTTGATCCAAGGTTAATTAGTATAATTCCTGCCGCTGTTGCAAAAGCTGCTATGGATAGTGGTGTTGCAAGAAAGGATATTGATGATTTTGAAATCTACAAAGAACAACTCAAACAAAGACTTAATCCATCTCTTACAATTATGCAGGGTATTAATTCTTATATTAAAAAAAATCAGAAAAGAATTGTTTTTGCAGATGGTGAAGATAAAAATACTCTAAAAGCAGCCATTGCATTCAAAAATTCTAAATTAGGAATCCCAATTTTAATTGGCAAAAAAGAAAAGATAAAAGAGAGAATAAAAGAAATTGGGTACGATGATCATTTTGGAATTGAAATAGTAAATTCTACAGATTCTAATAAACGAGAAAAATATGTTAATCATTTATTTAAAAAAATGCAAAGAGAACAAGGGCTTTTAGAGAGAGACTGCGATAGACTTGTAAGAAATGATAGGGTCATATGGGCATCTTGTATGGTTGCATGTGGTGATGCAGACGGGGCAGTAACTGGAAATACTAGAAGATTTGGAGCTTCTTTTGAAAAAGTTACACAAGTTATAGACGCAAGACCAGGGGAGATTATGTTTGGCTTAAATATGGTTGTTGCAAAAGGAAAAACTATTTTTGTTGGAGATACTAGTGTTAACGAATATCCAAGCTCTGAAGAGCTTGCTGAAATTGCTATATCTGCTGCAAGGGTAGTTAAAATGTTTGGCTTTGTGCCAAAAGTTGCTTTTGTTTCTCATTCAACATTTGGTCAACCCCTTACAAGTAGAACTAAACATATTAAAAAAGCGGTTGAAATTTTAAAAAGTAAAAATGTAGATTTTGATTTTGATGGAGATATGCAACCAGATGTTGCTCTAAATGATGAATACAAAAAGCTTTATCCTTTTTCTAGTATTGTAGGAAGTGCAAATATCTTAATAATGCCTGGACAGCATAGTGCAGCTATTTCATACAAAATGATGAAAAGCTTAGCTGAAACAAAAGTTATTGGACCTTTATTAATTGGCTTAGGTCAACCAATTGAAATAGCACCTTTAAGATCGTCGACATCTGAGATAATCAATTTAGCCTCTGTTGCAGCTTATTCTGCTGATGTAATTGACTATAAAAAAAATTAATTTTTTTGAATTCTCAAATCTTCAACTAAAACAATACTTGCTATAACATCTTTAACATCAAGTATTTCTTTTGCCTCATTTATTACTTCCTGCCTCTCTTCTTCTGTAAAGGAAATCCCATAGATAAATATTTTTTTCTTATAAGTATCTATTTGATAATTGGTTGCTTTAATTTTTTTATTAAAGATTAAGATTGTACGCAGCTGAGAAGTTATTAACAAATCTTTGGCTGATTGTTTAAAACTAAATTCTTCTTTCAATTTAATATCATTTTTAACAGATCTTACTCCCTTGGTTTCCCATGCTAATTTGGTAATTTGAAGTTTTTCTTCTGGATCATTTACCTTCCCAGTTAAAAAAATCCTTCCATCTAAAACTTTTGTATTTACGGTTAATAAATAACTTTTGTCTCTTAATGCTAATCTTGTTCCTAGGTTTTTTTGCATGACCGAGTCATCTATTTGAGTGCCAAGAGATCTTGGATCTAAGGCAAGACTAACCCCTGTTCCAAAAATACCTTTTGAACTTAACCCAACACAACCTGTAAATGTTAAAAAAAGTAAAATTATAAAAATAATTTTACTTTTCATTTTTTAATTTTAAACAATAATTATAAATTTCTTTTTTTGGTATGTCTGAATATTGACTGATTAAATCTGTGATATCTTTAATACTTAATTTTTTAATCATCATTTGAATGTTTTTTTTATCAGATTCTTTTAAAATTATCGATGAGTTTTTTTCTTTTGTCTTTTCTGAAATAACAACTGTCAACTCCCCCTTTGGATCTGATTTAAAAGGTTCAAGTTTATCAACGTTGATTCTTATAAATTCTTCATAAAATTTTGTCATTTCCCTACATATTAAAATTTTTCTATCCAAAAAATAATGTTTTATCTCTTTTATAGATTTATTAAATTTTTTAGGTGAAATAAAAAAAACAACACAGCAATCTAAAATTGCTAATTTTTCAAAATCTTCTTTTAATTTATTTTGCTTCTGTGGAAAAAAACCATAAAAGAAATATTTATCACTAAATCCACTTATGGAAATAGCAGATGATACTGCAGAAGCACCTGGTATTGGAAAAATATCAATTTTATTAATAAGACACTCGTTAATTAATATTGCTCCTGGGTCTGAAATAGATGGTGTTCCTGCATCTGAAATTAAAGAGACAATGTAATTTGATTTTAAAATTTCAATAACTTTAGATAAGTTTTTCTTTTCATTAAATTTATGATTTGGGATAAGTTTTGATTTGATGTCAAAACGGTCTAACAAATTTTTTGATATGCGTGTATCTTCACATAACACATAATCTGATTTTTTTAATACTTCTATAGCCCTTAAAGTTATATCGCTTAGGTTTCCAATCGGAGTAGATACTATATAAAGTCCACTTTTAACTTTGTTATTTGTGTTTTCGGTATCTAGAATCATCAAATTATAATAGTTATAATATTAACATTAAAATGAAAAAAATTATCAAAATTATACTACTTGTAATAATAACTTTTTCAATCAACACAGTGAGTGTTTTAGCAAATGAAAAAATAAAAATTGGCTTGCTTGTGCCGCTTACAGGAGAAAATTCTGAGATTGGTCATTCTATAATTAAATCTGTAAGACTTGCTATCAATAAAATTAATAACCCATCAATTAAAATTGTCCCCAAGGATACTAAATCAAATCCAGAAATTACTTTAGAGGTTGCAAAAGAGTTAACAAATGATGGTATAAAAATAATAATTGGTCCAGTATTTAATAAAAATTTAATTTATCTTGATAAGTTAAGTCATGTAACTTTTTTGGCCTTAACAAACAAGAACGATAATTTTTCAAAAAATATTATTAATGGTGGAATAAACGCAACCTCACAATTAAATGCTATAAAAAAATTTATAAAACTAAATAATATTAAAAAAACTATTTTTTTAACACCTGATGTAAATTTTAAAGATGAAATTGAAAGAGCAATAATAAATTCAAAAATTAGAATATTAGAAAATTATATTTATGATGTCGATCCAACTAAACTTACAAAACAAATTGAAAAAATCACACGTTATGGAATTAGAAAACAAAATCTTGAAGATGAAATAACAAGATTAGAAAAATCAAACCAAAATAATAAAGAACGATTAATTGAAAAATTAAAAAAAAGAGATACACTTGGAAATGTCAACTTTGACTCTATAGTGATTTCAGACTTTGATGAGAGCTTAAAAAGTGTAACAACATCATTATTATATACCGATGTATCTCCTAAAGATAAATTTTTTATAACACTCAATCAATGGTTTGATGAGTCTCTTCTAAAAGAAACCAGCTCACAGCCACTTTATTTTCCATCTGCAAACAAAAGTAACTATGACGAATTTTCATCAGAATATTTTAAAAAATATAATCAATATCCAAATCAATTATCTTTTTTAAGTTATGATTTAGTTGGACTAGTTTATTATTTAATACTTCAAAATAACTCTATCGTAGATGAAAAAATGTTTTTAAAAAAAACCTTATTTAAAGGTAAAGTTGGAATTTTTGAAATTAAAAATAATAAAATTAGTCATATCTTAAATTTTTATAAAGTAGAAGACGAAAAATTTAAAAAAATTTTTTGATTTTTTTAAAAGCTTTAAACCGATGATCTATTTTATATTTTTGCAAAGGTTTCATTTCACCAAAAGTAATTTTTTTTCCATTAGGTATAAAAATTGGGTCATAACCAAATCCATTTTTTCCTTTCATTAAAGGTGATATGTGTCCTTCAATTTTACCAATTGAATTTATAGTTTTTCGATTAGGCCCATAAATAGTTAAAGCACAAATAAATCTGGCTTTGATTTTTTTAGTTTTCCAATTTTTTATTTTTTTATTTAATTCTTTAAAAACTCTATTCATTGCTTTAACAAAGTCTCCTTTTTTTCCACCCCATCTAGCTGAATAGACTCCAGGTGCTCCTGCTAAGGCATCAATCTCTAATCCTGAGTCATCTGATAAACAAATCATTTTTGTTTTTTTAGAAAAATATCTAGCTTTAATTAAAGAATTTTTCTCAAAGGTTTTTTCATTTTCAACAGGACTCTTAATGTTAAAGTCGGATGTAGAGTAAATTTTAAGGTTTTTAGGCAATAAATCCTTAATTTCTCTCAATTTTCCAGTATTGTTTGTGCCTATCAGTATTTTTGAGATTTTTTTTTTTAACATCTAGCAATTATTAGTTTTCATACCATATAAGTCCCTATGGAAAAAGATCAAAACGTCAATTCTGAAAATTTAAACAAACAGTCTGAAGAGATTGATACTAAAGATCAGAAAAATGAAATTGAACAAAATATTCCTGAAAATATTGACACTACAGTAGAAATTACTCCAGAAGAAAAAATTTTAGAATTAGAGGATAAAGTAGCAAGAACTTTTGCTGAAATGGAAAATCAAAGAAGACGATTTGAAAAAGAAAGAGAAGATGCTTTTAATTATGGAGGTTTTGCTTTTGCAAAAGAAACATTAAATTTGATAGACAATTTAGAAAGGTCAAAAAAAATACTAGAAAGTGATGAAACTTTAAAAAACTCAGAAGCTTTAAAAAAAACTTTAGAGCATTTTGATATTATAAATAAAGATATGGTTTCTATTTTATCAAAGAATGGAATTACACCATTAGATTCAATTGGTAAAAAACTTGATCCAAATTTTCATCAAGCAATGATAGAGATTGAAGATAATCAAAAAGAACCTGGTACAATTATTCAAGAAATTCAAAAGGGTTTTATGATGAAAGATAGGCTACTTAGGCCTTCTCTGGTTGGAGTTTCCAAGCAAACTGTAAATAAAGATAAAAAAAGTGAGGAAAATAAAGAGAATTCAGACAACTAATAATATTTGTCAGAACTTGTAGATTAAAAATTAACACTTATATGAAGGATAGGATTTAAATTATGAGCAAAATTATAGGAATAGATTTAGGAACAACTAATTCTTGTGTATCAATCATGGAGGGTAGCCAACCTAAGGTTTTAGAAAATGCCGAAGGTGCAAGAACAACCCCTTCAGTTGTTGCATTTACTGATGATGGAGAAAAACTTGTTGGACAGCCTGCAAAAAGACAGGCAGTAACAAATCCTGAAAACACTATATTTGCTGTAAAAAGATTAATTGGGAGAAATTTTGAAGACCCAACTGTAAAAAAAGATATTACAGCAGCTCCATTTAAAATAGTTAATTCTGAAAAAGGTGATGCCTGGATTGAAGCAAAAGGAGAAAAATACTCTCCTTCACAAATATCTGCTTTTATTCTTCAAAAAATGAAAGAAACAGCTGAAAAATATTTAGGTCAAGAAGTAACGAAAGCAGTGATAACTGTTCCTGCTTATTTTAATGATGCTCAAAGACAAGCAACAAAGGATGCTGGTAAAATTGCAGGTTTAGAAGTTTTAAGAATCATAAATGAACCTACAGCTGCTTCATTAGCTTATGGTTTGGACAAGAAAAAAGAAAATAAAAAAATTGCTGTATACGACTTAGGTGGTGGAACTTTTGATGTATCCATTCTTGAGTTAGGTGACGGAGTATTTGAAGTAAAATCTACTAATGGTGATACTTTTTTAGGTGGTGAAGACTTTGATAATACTATTGTTGATTATTTAGTTGGTGAATTTAAGAAAGATAATGGAATAGATTTAAAAAATGACAAATTAGCTCTTCAGAGACTTAAGGAAGCTGCTGAAAAAGCAAAAATTGAACTTTCTTCTGCTGAACAAACAGATGTTAATTTACCATTTATAACTGCTGATAAAACTGGCCCAAAACATATTAATTTAAAAATGACTAGAGCAAAATTAGAAGCTTTGGTAGAAGATTTAATTTCTAGAACTTTGCCTCCTTGTAAAACTGCGCTTAAAGATGCAGGTCTAACTGCAAATGAAATTGATGAAGTTGTAATGGTTGGTGGCATGACAAGAATGCCTAGAGTTTTAGCAGAAGTTAAAAGCTTCTTTGGAAAAGATCCAAATAAAAGTGTAAATCCAGATGAAGTTGTTGCAATGGGTGCTGCCATTCAGGCTGGTGTTCTCCAAGGTGATGTTAAAGATGTACTTCTTCTAGATGTAACACCTTTGTCGCTTGGAATTGAAACGTTGGGTGGTGTTTCAACAAAACTAATTGAAAAGAATACAACAATACCAACAAAAAAAAGCCAAGTATTTTCTACAGCAGATGATAACCAGCCTGCTGTATCCATAAGAGTTCTTCAAGGTGAAAGGGAAATGGCATCTGATAATAAAATGCTAGGAAATTTTGAATTAGTAGGCATTGCACCAGCTCCAAGAGGTGTTCCTCAAATAGAAGTAACTTTTGATATTGACGCAAATGGGATCGTTAGTGTTTCTGCTAAAGATAAAGGAACTGGTAAAGAACAAAAAATTCAAATTCAGGCTTCAGGTGGATTAAGTGATGAAGAAATCGAAAAAATGGTTAAGGATGCAGAGGCAAATAAAGATGAAGATAAGAAGAAGAGAGAATCTGTTGAAGCAAGAAATCAAGCTGATACTTTAATTCATTCCACTGAAAAAAACTTAAAAGAACATGGTGTTAAAATCTCAGATGTTGAAAAAAAAGCAATTGAAGATGCATCGACTGACTTAAAAGAAGCAATAAAAGGAACTGATACTGAAGACATTAAAAAGAAAACAGAAACCTTGGTTCAAGCTTCAATGAAACTAGGTGAGGCTATTTATAAGTCTCAAGAGAAAAAAGAAAGCTCACCTAAGGATGGCGATAAAAATGATGAGGGGAAAAAAGACGACAATGTGGTTGATGCAGATTTTGAAGAAGTAAAAGATGAAGTAAAAGAAGATAAAAAAGAAGAAGATAAAGAAAAAAGCGCTTAAGACTTAAAATAACTATCACCTTAAAGTAACTTATGGCTAAAAGAGATTTTTATGACATCTTAGGTGTTAGCAAAAATGCAAGCCCTGAAGAATTAAAATCTGCTTATAGAAAACTAGCTGTAAAACATCACCCTGATAAAAATCCTGGCAACAAAGTCTCTGAAGAAAAATTTAAAGAAGCTAGTGAGGCATACGGTATTTTGTCAGATTCAGAAAAAAAACAAAACTATGATAATTTTGGCCATGCTGCATTTGAAGGTGGTGGAGGAAAACAAAGTGGTGGTTTTGGTGGTGCTGATTTTTCAGATATATTTGAGGATTTTTTTGGTGATTTTGGTGGAGGTGGAAGATCACGAGGCAGAAGAAGCGCAAATAATAGAGGCTCTGATTTAAGATATGATTTATCAATTACTCTTGAAGAAGCGTATGAAGGAAAAAAAGAAGATATAAAATTTTCAACAACAGAAAAATGTACTACTTGTAAAGGTAATGGTTCCAAACCTGGCCATTCTCCTGATAGATGTACAGTCTGTGGTGGTAATGGTAAAGTAAGATCTAATCAAGGTTTTTTTACTGTTCAACAAACATGTCCACAATGTCAAGGAACTGGCGAAGAAATTACCAATCCCTGTAATGACTGTAATGGCCAAGGCAATAAGCAAGCCTCAAAAAAAATATCAGTAACAATACCAAAAGGTGTAGATGATGGAACACGAATTAGATTGGCAGGCAAAGGTGAGGCTGGCACAAAAGGTGGATCTAGTGGAGACTTATATTTATTTATTAATGTTCACTCCCATGATTTATTCAAAAGATCTGATGAAAACCTATTTTTTGAATTCCCAATATCGATAGCTGACGCTGCACTAGGTACTACAATTGAAATCCCAACTATCGATGGTGGAAAAGCAAAAATTAAAATACCAGATGGTACACAAAATGGAAAACAGTTTAGACTAAAAGGTAAGGGAATGCCTTATATGCGTGGTAGCGGGAATGGTGATCTATATGTTCAGGTAAATACCGAAGTTCCAATTTCATTGAATAAAGAACAAAAAGACCTACTTGAAAAATTTAGAGAAATTGAAAATGAAAAGTCAAATCCTAGTATTAAAAAATTCTTTCAAAAAGCTAAAAGTTTCTGGAAAAACTAAAAGACTAAATCAATAAAAAAGGTTAATATTTTCTTAAATGAAAAAAATTAATTTAGCAATAACTGGTTGTCTTGGAAGAATGGGTCAACAACTTATCAAAACATCTAAATCAAATAAAAATTTTAAATTAGTTTCACTTACAGAAAATAGATCTATTAATAAAAAAATGTCTGGGATTCTGATTAATTCTAATACAGTTGAAGCTTTTGAAAAAACTGATGTAATTGTAGATTTTACAGTTCCAAAATGTACCTTTGAGATTCTCAAGATAGCTTCAAAACTAAAAAAAAAAGTAGTTATTGGAACTACCGGCTTTACTCAAAAAGAAGATAATTTAATTAAAAAATATTCAAAAAAAATACCTATCCTAAAAGCTGGCAATATGAGTCTTGGTGTTAATTTACTGATGTATTTAACTGAGATTGCATCAGGAGCACTTGGAGATAATTATTTAAGCAAGGTTTTTGAGATTCATCACAGACATAAAAAAGACTATCCATCAGGAACTGCTTTGATGCTTGGAAAAGGTATCGCTGATGGTAAAAATCAAAATCTATATAATCTAATTGGTAAAAAATTTCTGAATAAAAAGTTTTTTCCGTTTGGAAAAAAAATTAATTTTAATTCTATTAGAAAAGGTGAAGTTATTGGAGAACATGAGGTTACATTTTCAAATGGTAAAGAAATAATAACGTTAAACCATGAAGCATTTGATAGAACTCTATATTCAGATGGTGCTTTAACTGCTGCAAAATGGCTTATGAGTAAAAGAGCTGGACTATATTCAATGAGAGATTTGTTGAATTTTAGATAATGCAGGAAAAAGAAAAAGCCAAACAAATACTAAAAATTTTAAATAAAATTTATCCAACAACTCCTATTCCGTTAAAACATAGAAATAAATTTACACTTTTAACCTCAGTTCTTTTATCTGCACAATGTACAGATTTAAATGTTAATAATGTAACCAGAAACATATATACAAAGTATAATAAGCCCGAACACTTTGTTAAATTAGGGAGAAAAAAAATTGAAAAATTAATAAAAAAAATAGGTATTTTCAGAGTAAAAGCTAAAAGTATATATTTAATGTCTAAGCAACTTTTAAAAAAACATGGTGGAAAAGTACCTAAAACTTTTGAAGAACTTGAAAAGTTACCAGGTGTGGGCCATAAAACAGCAAGTGTAGTCATGTCTCAAGGTTTTGGATTTCCAGCATTTGCAGTCGACACCCATATTCATCGTCTAGCACAACGATGGGGATTAACAAATGGTAAAAATGTTATTCAAACAGAAAAAGATTTAAAAAGAATTTTTCCAAAAAAGACTTGGAGTAAACTTCATCTTCAAATAATTTATTATGGAAGAGAATACTGTCAGGCTAGAAGTTGTTATGGTTTAACTTGTAAAATTTGCACGACTTGTTATCCTAATCGTAAAAATCCAATCAATATAAAGAAAGCTTGATATGAAAATTCTAGGAATAGGAAATGCAATAGTTGACGTTATTTGTAAAGTTAAAGATAACTACTTAACAGATAATGGATTAACAAAAAGTACAATGAAACTTGTAGATGAAGCAGAGTTTCAAAAATTACTATCAACATTAAAAATTGAAGATACGGTATCTGGTGGATCAGTTGCGAACTCCATTGTTGGTCTATCCCAACTTGGAAATAAAGTTGGATTTATAGGTAAAGTTAATGATGATAATTTAGGTCAAAAATATGAGGATGGATTAAAAAAAGAAAATGTAAATTTTTATTATTCAAAAAAAAAGGAAATTTTACCAACTGGTACTTGCTTAATATTGATTACTCCAGACTCAGAACGAACAATGTGTACTTTTTTGGGAACTGCAGGAAAAATTAATGTAAAGGATGTTGAAATAGATTCAATTAAAAACAGTGAAATGATTTTTTTAGAAGGTTATTTGTGGGACGAAGGTGACCCTAAGTCAGCTTTTGATAAAGCAATTAAAAATTCAAAAAAGGCAGCTATGTCTCTATCTGATCAATTTTGTGTGGAAAGACATAAAACTAATTTCTTAGAATTGGTTAAAAACAAGTTAGATATTACTTTTGCCAATGAACAAGAGATTACTTCATTAATCGACGCAAAAAACTTTAAAGAGGTTATCTCATTTAGCCAGCAACTTAGAAAGTTAATTATTATAACTCGTGGTGAAAAAGGTAGCATCGCTATTGAAGAAAATTCTGTTACAGAATGTGATGTAAAAAAAGACTTAAAGATTGTTGATTTAACAGGTGCTGGAGATCTTTTTGCAGCTGGATTTTTACATGGTTATATAAACAATTTATCAACGAAAGAAAGCTTAGAAAAAGGTACGGAAATGTCCGCAAAAATTATTCAAAAAATTGGAGCTAGATTTTAGTATCTCTAAAAGGTTTTAGCCTTAAATATTTTTACTCAATAAAATAGCCATTTTGGTGACTTAATATAAATTTTTCATCATTAAATTTATTACTTATTTTTTTCCGCAATCTATACACATGAGTTTCAACAGTATGTGTTTCCATATCTAGTGAATAACCCCAAATATTTCTTTGTAAGTCAGCTACGTCATGTTTTTTTTTACTTTCATTCAAGTATAAAATAATTTCAATTTCTTTTTCTGTTAATTTTAGACTTAAATTATCTTTAGAAAAAAATTTAGAATTTAAATTTAACTCATAATTTTTAATATTAATTTTAGATTGATAGTTAAATTTTAATTTAATTAGTTGGATATTAATTATTTCTTGTAGTTTATTTACAGATATAGGAAAATGATCAAAACTTAAAAAATTTTTATTTACTGTTAATTTCAATTTATCCTTAGAAATTATTAAGGAATTAACTGTATCCAAGTTAGGATTCTTAATAAATTCTTCCTCATTTTCAAACTTTTCAACTTTGAAAGACAAATTTTCTTTAATCTCATCTAAGATTTCATATAGTAAATTAAAGTTTATAATAAAAATATTTTGTTTAATCATGCTTAATATTACCTATGATAATTCATGTAAAAAATAAAAACACCCTTATAATTGATGATTTTAAAATAAAATGTTGTATTGGAAAAAATGGTTTAAATTTTAATAAGAAAGAGGGTGACCTATCTACACCAGTAGGCTTGTTTAATATTAAAAAATTATATTTTAGGATAGATCGGGTAGGTATTCCAAAATGCAAAATTGATAAAAAAATTATTAAAAAAAATATGGCTTGGTGTGATGATCCAAATCATAAAAAATATAATGAAGAAATCAGAATATCAAAAAAAAAATCTAAAGAAAAGCTACATAGAAAAGATCACAAATATGATTACGTTATCTCAATTAGTTATAATGATAAAAAAATACCAAATATGGGGAGTGCCGTGTTTATACACTTAACAAATAATTACAAACCGACTGCAGGATGTATTGCTTTAAAAATGAAAGATTTTGAAATTTTATTAAAGCTAGTTGATAAAAAGACCAAAATTAAGATTGGTTAAATTCTATTTCCAAATATTTTAGAGCCAATTCTTACATGAGTTGAATTATTTTTTATAGCATTCAAATAATCACTCGACATTCCCATGCTTAATTTTTTTAGATTTAGTTCTTTACTAATTTTGTTCATCTCAGAAAAATACATTTCAACATTTTCGTCATTTGGCGGTATGCACATTAATCCAATGATATCTAAATTTAAATTTTTACAAAATTTATAAAAATCAGATATTTTTTGCCTATCAATGCCTGATTTTTGTTCTTCATTACCTATATTCACTTGTATAAATATTTTTGGATTTTTTTTTTGTTTTATTTGTTGATCGGCAATTTTAATTGCCAGTTTTTCATTGTCTAATGAATGAATATAATCAAAAATTTGTAGAGCAAATTTAACTTTGTTGGTTTGAAGCTTTCCAATTAAGTGAAGTTTAATATCTTTCTTTTTATTTTTTATATCAGTCCATTTCACCAAGGCTTCTTGAATTTTATTTTCTCCATAATCTAAATGGCCGTGATTTATTAAAGGCATTATATTTGACATTGGGTGGGTTTTACTTACAGCAATAATTTTTGGTTTTTTTTTAAATTTATCCAATTTTTCAATATTTAATTGTATTTCTTCCTCAATCTGAATTAAATTATTGACACTTATATGCATAAAAAATTACCTAACATATTTTACTTTATAGATACTTTTGAAAAAAATTATATCAGAAAATTAAATCATAATGTTTCTATAATTTTTAGAAACTACCATATTAAATATAATGAAAAATTTATTGTTGATATTAAACAATTTTGTAAAACACAAAACAGAAAATTTTTTTTATCAAATAATTTAAAATTAGCATTAAAACTCAATTTAGACGGTGTTTATCTACCTTCATTTAATAAGTGTTTAAACACTAGAATGTTTGGTGTAAAAAAAAACTTTATGATAATTGGATCGGCACACAACATAAAAGAAATAAGAATAAAAGAACAACAAAAAGTAAAATTAATTTTCATATCACCTTTATTTGCAGTTAAAAAAAATAAACAATTTTTAAACCCTATAAAGTTTAATCTACTTGCATCCAAAACCTCAAAAAAAGTAATTGCTTTGGGAGGTATTAATCGTTTGAATTTTAAAAAACTAAAAATGGTAAATGCTTATGGCTTTGCTGGAATATCCTATTTTAATAATAATTATAATTTATAAATCTAAAAATGGACAAAATTCAAGACAATATTAAAACCTTATTAAATTTATTTGATAACAAAAAATTTGATGAAGTAATAATTAAATCAAAAAAGCTTATTAGAAAATTTCCAAATTACTTAATTTTATATAATATTTTAGGCTCCTCATATCAAAACACAGGAAGGTTTAATTTAGCTAGAGATATTTTTATAAAAGCAAACAAAATGGATGCTTCAAATATTGCAATTATGAACAATTTAGCAAACGTACATAAAAATATAGGTGAAATGGAGTTATCAGAAAATTTATTTCAAAAAATAATTAAAAAAAACCCCAATTATACAAACGCCTATATTAATTGGGGTAACTTGAAACGAGATAGTAATGATTTTGAGTCAGCAATAAATTTATATAATAAAGCTTATAAAATTGATGAAAAGAATCCAGTAGTCCTTTATTCGTTAGCGCTCGCATATCAAGGTTTGGGTGATTTTAAACTTGCAATAAATTTTGCAAAAAAAACACTTCAAATAGACAAAAAATTTACACAAGCTGACATGTTAATTTCTCAATCACAAAAATATGAAAATAACAATGATCATTATCTAGAAATGAAATTAAAAATTAAAGATTTAGAATTAAATGATGTTCAAAAAACTAATCTTCTATTTGCTATGTCTAAAGCTGAGGAAGATATGGACTTGATTAAAGAATCTTTCACTAACTTAAATCTTGCCAACCATACTTGGCGTAAATTATTAAATTTTAACATTAACAATGAAATTAAAATTTTTAACAAAATTAAATCTATTTTTAATAAAATTGATTTAACTAAAACTGATAATTTTAACTTTCAGGGCAAAAAATTAATATTTATTCTTGGTATGCCCAGATCCGGTACCTCATTAGTTGAGCAAATAATTACTTCTCACTCCGATGTTTTTGGTGCAGGAGAGCTTCCTCAACTTTCTAAAATCATAAAAAATAGACTTTTTTATGAAGATTTACCATCTGAAGACGGTTTGATTGATTTATTCCAAAATGAATCTTTTGCTGATCAGCTAAGACTTGAATATTACGATTATCTCAAAAGATTCAATGCTAAGAATCCCTTTATTACAGATAAGGCTCCTTTAAATTTCAGGTGGATTGGCATTATTAAAATTCTTTTTCCTAACTCAAAGATTGTCCACTGTTCCAGAAATTCAAAAGATAATTGTTTGTCTATTTTCAAAAATTTTTTTGAAGGTGGTCTAGATTTTGGATACAATCAAAAAGAACTGGGCACATACTACAATATTTATTTAGATTTAATAAAATTTTGGCAAAAAAAGCTACCTGGTCTTATCTATGAAGCTAAGTATGAACACATAATTCAATCTCCAGAGCTTGAAATCAAAAAAATTATCAAATTTTGTGATTTACACTGGGAAGAAAATTGTCTTGAATTTCATAGAAATAAAAACCCCATAAAAACTATGAGTACCGCACAAGCTAGAAAACCTATTTACAAAAGTTCTTTAAACTCTTTTGAAAAATTTTCACCTTTTTTAAATGATTTAAATAAATTGCTTTAAGATTTAAGCAAAAAAAAAGCCCCAATAAATTGGGGCTTTTTTAATAATTTTAAGTTGTACTAAAACGCAAATGAAACAGCAATTTCTGTCATTGAGTCGTTAGCATTTGCAGTTCCACCATTGTTAGAAACTTCATTTCTGTTTCCAGCAATTTTAATTGAACCCATAGTGTAAGCTACAGCGATACCTTCACCGTCTTCATCTACAGCAGCAGTTGTGCTGTGGTCAGCATAATGAACTGTTCTTTCACCATAAGATACTGAAAGATTTTCATTTATGTTAAAAGCTATACCCCAAGCATCAGTTTCTTCTGACTGAGTACCTTGTTTACCATGGTTTATTTCTGACATTTGGTAACCAAAAGTTGCTGGACCAAAAGAGTAGTTAGCGAACGCAGTCATGTGCACTGAATCTACTTCGTTTACGCCTGCAGCTGTAGAACCAGAATCTTCACCATAACCAGCACCGATAGCTAAACCATCAACACCAAGCATAGATCCATCAGTTGTTAATGCAAAGTCCCATGCAGATCCACCAGCACCTGATGAAGCTCCATCAGCGTTTTTAGCTGCTGAACCTTTTCTGATAGCACCATTAAATGTAACACCTTCGAAAGTATTTACATAGTTCCACACACCACTTGCACCAGCCGTACCAACTAGTCCACCTACTGAATCAGCTGTGAAACCACCACCATCTAGACCATCCCAGATTTCTTCAGCAGCAGTCGGTGTTTTATCATCGATTGTACCTAAACCTGATCCAGAACCTTGGTCAAATGCTAATGTTCCCATATCACCCATGTCTATAGACAATCTTGCAGAAGTCATTCCAGCAAATTGATCTTTAGATGTTTGCATGTAAGATACAGTATATCCGTTAACTTCACCTGAAGCTGTAAAGCCGATGTTAGTTTTCATACCATACGGGTTTCCAGTTGTTTCAGTGTTATCTTCACTAGTGTAAGTTAACATTGTAGCACCGTTAACTGACATCTCTGCAGCGTTAGCTGAGATTGCAGCAAGAGAACCAGCTAAAGCCGATAAACCTACTTTTTTAAAGTTATTCATGTTTTTCCTTTTGTTATTGTTTTTCATATATGAATAGTTGAAAAATATTCATCTTAGAGTAAATTTCTATTAATTTTTGATTTTTTGTGCATATTTTACCATTTTGTTGCAAATATATCACTATTTTTTCTACTTTTGTATTTTTTAGGTAATTTTAGATAAAACTGATATTAGAATTAAATTAAATTTATATCAATGATTAATAATTATAAAATAAAAAGCTCATTAGTTGTCTTATTAACCTTTTTTATTTTATTAAGTTCCTGTGGAATTTATAAAAAAACTGATTCAAGAAAAATTCCAACAAATGCCAACGAAAGAATTAAAAAAAACATAGAAGAAGGCAGGGGTTTTAGACTTGGAAATATTGGAAAAAAATCAACTAACTTTGAATTTGCAACTTCAAATCCTCTTTGGAGAGCTGCTTTAGAGAAATTAGATTTTGCACCACTAAATAACGTTGATTATGCAGGTGGAATAATTGTTACAGATTGGTTCAGTGATGGTAGCTCCAAAGATCAAATTAAAATTACTATAAGATTTTTATCTAACGAGATTAGATCCGATGCTTTGGAAACTATAATTCATAAAAAAACTTGTGATAATCAAAATAATTGTAAAATTATTAAAATTCAAAATGATATGAATTATGAAATAAAACTTGCTATTTTAAAAAAAGCAGCAAATCTTAAAAATAGTGATGTTGCTTCAAGTAAAGAAAAAAATGAGTCCTATAAAATTCCTGGTAAACAATTTTAACAAAAATAAACTAAATTGATCATTTGATAAATAGGTCATCTAAAATGGAAAGCGATAGATATAATTTCAAGCTTGTAGATAAAAAATGGCAGAAATTTTGGGAACAAAATAAAACTTTTAAAGCTGAAATAAAAAAAGATAAAAAAAAATTCTATTGTTTGGAAATGTTTCCATACCCATCTGGGAAAATTCATATGGGTCACGTGAGAAACTATACAATTGGTGATGTGCTTGCAAGATACAAAACATTAGAAGGATATAACGTCTTACATCCAATGGGCTGGGACTCATTTGGTATGCCTGCTGAAAATGCTGCGCGTCAAAATAATTTAGATCCAAAAGAATGGACTGAAGAAAATATTGTCAATATGAAAAGTCAACTTAAAAAATTAGGCCTTTCAATTGACTGGGATAGAGAAATTTCGACCTGCTCATCAAATTATTATGAACACCAACAAAAAATATTTTTAGAGCTTTATGATAAGGGCCTCGTTTACAGAAAAGAAAATTACGTAAATTGGGACCCTATTGATCAAACAGTTCTTGCAAATGAACAGGTGATTGATGGCAAAGGATGGAGATCTGGAGCCATTGTAGAAAGAAAGAAACTTAACCAATGGTTTTTTAACATATCCAAATTTTCTGAAGTTCTCCTTGAAGGACTTGATGAACTAAATGAATGGCCAAATAAAGTGAAGGTTATGCAAAAAAATTGGATTGGTAAATCTTTTGGCTCAGAAATTAACTTTAAAATTGAAGGAAATTCCGAAGTTGAAAATATTAAATGTTTCACAACAAGGCCTGATACTTTATTTGGTATTTCTTTTTTGGCTGTGTCAGTAGATCACCCAATATCTAAAATATATGAAAAAAACAAAGAATTTATAAAGTTTAAAAAGGAATGTTCTAAAACTGGTACAACAGAAGAGGCTATTTCACAGGCTGAAAAAATTGGATTTAAAACAAGCTTAATTGCTATTAATCCACTTAATGAGAATCAAAAAGTTTGTGTTTATTTTGCAAACTTTGTTTTGATGGATTATGGTTTTGGTGCTGTGTTTGGCTGCCCGGCTCATGACCAAAGAGATTTAGATTTTGCTTTGAAATATAAGTTAGATGTTATTCCTGTAATTAAGCCAACAAATAAAGATATTAACAATAAAATTGAAAAAGAAGCTTATACAGGACCAGGAGTTATTTTTAATTCACAATTTTTAGATGGATTAAAAGCACCAGAACAATCAATTATAGAAACTATCAAAATAATAGAACAGAAAAAAATAGGTGAAAGAAGAATTAATTTTAGACTGAAGGATTGGGGCGTATCAAGACAAAGATATTGGGGTTGTCCAATTCCTATCGCATACAATAAAAAAAATGATATCGTTAAAGTGCCTCTGGAAAAACTTCCCATAACACTCCCAAAAAATATCAATCTAAATACAACTGGAAACCCCCTAGATCACCAAAAAGAATGGGGAGAAATTACTATTAATGGTGAGCAGTGCAGACTGGAGACAGACACACTTGATACTTTTGTGGACTCTTCTTGGTATTTTTTAAGATTTTGTTCAGCAAAAAATACTGATGATGCCTTTAATGTTGATGAAGCAAACTATTGGATGCCTGTAGATCAATATATAGGTGGTGTTGAACATGCCATTTTACATCTTTTGTATTCTAGATTTTTTGTAAGGGCACTAAATTACAAAACAAATAAAATTAATACCCCAGAACCCTTCAAAGGTTTATTTACTCAAGGAATGGTTTGTCACGAAACCTATAAAGATAAAAATGGTAAATGGTTAAGTCCAGAGGAAGTGTTTTCAAAAAATAATCAAGATTATTACCTTAAAGAAAACAATCTAGAAAAAATTACAGTGGGCCCTTCCGAGTCAATGTCTAAATCAAAAAAAAATACTATAAACCCTCAAACAATGATAGAAAATTATGGAGCTGATGCAGTAAGATTATTTATCCTGTCAGATAGTCCACCAGAAAAAGATGTGCAATGGTCTGATCAAGGGATGATAGCTGCTTATAAGTTTATTCAAAAATTTTGGGTCCTACATAAAAAGATTAAACAAAAAATTGAATTTGAAAAAAATAATAATCAACCATTTGTTAATGAAAAAATTAACGAATTTACAAATCAAATGCTAAATAAAATTAATATTAGTTTAAATAAATTCAGCTATAATGTGATTGTTGCAAACTTACATGAAATTTATAGTTTTTATAATAAAACTACTGAATCCAAAAATGTTGGTAATAATCTACAAGATAATTATATAAAGATTTTAACAATTATGTTGCCAATAGTGCCTCATATTTCCAATGAATGCCTGAGTGAAGTAACGGATAAAAAAATACTTAATTGGCCTAAAGTAGAAAATAAGTATCTTAAAAACAAAGAGATAATTATAGTCATTCAAATAAATGGAAAAAAAAGAAGTTTAATTAAAGTTAAAGCTGATATTGAGGAAAAAAATTTGATAGAATTAGCAAAAGATGCGAAAGAAATAAAAAAATATTTAGAGGAAAAAATTATTATTAAAAGTATTTTTATAAAAAATAAATTAATAAACTTAATTGTAAAATAATGATAAAAAAAATTTTTTTTTTTTTAGTTTTAATAGGAATTACAAATTGTGGTTACAATCCATTATATTTAAAAACAAATGAAACTTCTTTTTATATAAAAGATTATCAAATAAAGGGTAATAAAAAAATTGGTAGAAAAATTATAAGTGCTTTACAAATTCTAGATAAAGTAAATTATAAAAAAAAAGCATATGAAATAATAATAGATAGTGAAAGTAAAATAGATAAGCTATCTAAAGATATAGCTGGCAATGTAACAGTTTATAAAACAACAATTACCGTTGAAATTGAACTAATAGAAAAAGAAAAAATTATAAAAAAAAAACAATTATCAACCAATTTTACTTATAACAATATAGATAATAAATTTGATTTATCTCAATATCAAAAAAGTATTGAAAAAAACTTAACAAATAAAATTATTGATGAGCTTAAAATCTTTTTAAATTTTTAATAAATGATTATTAAATCTTTTGAAATTAATAAGATAAAATTAAAAAATTATAATTTTTATCTTCTTTATGGAAATAATGAAGGCTTCAAAGACGAGGTCATAAAAACAAATTTTGAAGAAAATTATCAAAATAAAATTTATAGCTATGAAGAAAAAGAAATATTGAACAATACGGATAATTTTTTTAATACTATCCTTACAAAATCTTTCTTTGAAAACGAAAAGTTAATAATAATAAATAGATCCTCAGATAAAATAAAATTAGTTATGGAAGAACTATTAGAAAAAAATTTGAAAGATATAAAATTTATTTTAAATTCAAAAAACCTAGAAAAAAAATCAACCCTGCGAAAATTTTTTGAAAAAGAAAAAACTATGATATGTATTCCATTCTACGAAGACAATGATCAAACTTTAAATTCTATAATTAATCAATTTTTCAGAAATAAAAAAATTCAAATCTCTCAACAGTTAATAAATATTTTAATAGAGAGAAGTAGAGGTGATAGAAAAAACTTAAATAATGAATTAGAAAAAATAGAAAATTTTTCCTTAAATAAAAAGAGCTTAACTCTTAAAGAAATAATCCAACTAACAAACCTAGCTGATAATTATAGTGCATCGGAACTTATTGATTATTCTCTTGCTAAAAATACCAGGAAAACTGTCACTATATTGAATGAAAACAACTACTCAGAAGAAGATAATATAATAATTATAAGAACACTTC
The DNA here is from genome assembly GCF_047720265.1 of Candidatus Pelagibacter sp. Uisw_134_02. GTDB lineage: Bacteria > Pseudomonadota > Alphaproteobacteria > Pelagibacterales > Pelagibacteraceae > Pelagibacter. The sequence continues at coordinate 1,250,353 of NZ_CP159813.1, read as the reverse complement.
TTGCTAAATTAAAAAGATTGGTAAAAATTTATAAATTAATAGATGAAAAAAATGGCATTGATCAAGCAGTTTCTGCATTTAAACCACCGATTTTCTGGAAAGATAAAACTTTGGTATCACAACAAATAAGATGCTGGAGTGAAGAACAGTTAAAAAATTTACTTTATGAGAGTAATAAAATTGAATTTTTAATTAAAAAGAATTCAAGTTTGGGCAATAATATTCTTTCAGATTTTATAATCAATAATTCAAAAAAAACTAATAATTAGATTTAATAACTTCAATTATTTTATTCAATTGATCAAGGTCTTTATACTCAAAAACCAAAGACCCAGTATTATTTTTTTTATTTTTAATCAAAACATTAAGTCCAATCTTTTCCTTAATTGAGTTTTCCAAAGACTGCAGATTTGCATCTTTAGAAAATATAGGAGATTTTTTTTTCTTAAAGATTTTTACAAAATTTTCTGATTGTCTAACAGATAAATTTTTTTCAACTATTTTATTGGCAACAAATTCTGCATTATCTAATCCCACTAGAACTTTTGCATGGCCTGCGGATAGTTTTTTTGTCTCTATCAATTTTAAGACTACTTCTGGCAATGTTAGTAATCTTAAAAAATTAGCTATATGACTACGACTTTTTCCAATAAATTGAGCTACTTTTTCTTGATCATAAGAAAACTCCTTAATAAGTCTATGATAACCACGCGCTTCCTCGATTACATTCAAGTCATTTCTTTGAACATTTTCAACAATAGCAAACTCTAAAGATTTTAAATCATCTACGTCAGCAACAACAACGGGCACTTCGTGAAGTCCAGCTTTTTGAGCAGCTAGCCACCTTCTCTCTCCTGCAATTATTTCATATTTTGAGTTATCACTACTAGATTTTCTAACTATAATTGGCTGAATAATACCTCTCTCTTTTATTGAGTTTGTTAAGTCTTGTAGACTATCAACATCAAATATTTTTCTTGGTTGAAATTTGTTGCTTTGCAGATCGCTTATAGAAACTTTATTAATATTTATCTCAGTTTTTGTTTCACCAATTAAAGACGATAAACCTCTACCTAAACCTTTTTTTATTTTGGTTGTATCCATTATGCAGCACTTCCTATTTGCTGTTCTTGACTAATAAATTCATCTGTAAAATTAAAATAAGATTTACTTCCAGGACACAACTTATCATAAATTAAAACTGGCATACCATGGGATGGTGCTTCGGACAGCCTTACATTTCTTGGAATAATTGTAAGATATACTTTTTCTTTAAAATAATCTCTTGCTTCTTTTTCAACTTGCGCTGAAAGTTTGTTTCTTTTGTCATACATGGTCAAAAGTATTCCTCTGATCTTTAATCCAGGATTTAAATTAACTTTTATTCGATCTATTGTCTTCATAAGTTGTGTTAGACCCTCTAAAGCAAAAAATTCAGTCTGTAATGGTACAACGAGAGAATTAGATGATACCAGGGCCATTACTGTAAGTAAACTTAGTGATGGTGGGCAATCTATGAGGATATAATCATAAGATTCTCTAGAATCATTCAAATATGCGGCTAATTTAGCCTTTAATATAAATGCTCTTTCATTATCACTAGCTATTTCAACTTCTAGTCCTGATAAATCAACGTTAGAAGTAATGATGTCTAAATTTTTTACTTCTGTTTTTTTAATCACCTTTGAAATTGGCATGGTTCCATTTAGTACACCATAAATTGTTTCACTAGAATTATTTAAATTAGATAAACCAAGTCCCGTTGTAGCATTCCCTTGTGGATCAAGATCAATTACTAAAATTTTTTTTTCCTGTTTTGCCAAACCAGCTGCAAGATTAATAACAGTTGTTGTTTTTCCAACCCCACCCTTTTGATTTATTACTGAAATAATTTGCATTCTAATTTTTTATTTTTTTTCAATATTTTTTATGTTTAATAAAAATGAGTCCACATTTGTAATACTTTTTTTTTTTTCAAAATTGAAATCCCAAATTTTTAATGTTTCTTCTAAAATTTTTTCACCATTTTTTCCCATAAATAAAATTAAGTTTTTATAACTATTAAAATTTTTATAAACCAAATCTATAACTATGGGCAATGGCTTAAAAGCTCTTGTCATTATAGTACCTGACTCTAAATTTTGTGCCTCAAAAATATTTTGTTTTATAACTTCTGTGTTCAATTTGAGGTCTCTTGACACTTTTCTTAAAAAAGTGCTTTTATGGTGACTTTTTTCATACATACAGACTTTTGCTGAACTTTTTGAATTTTTAAGCATTATCGAAACTATTATCCCAGGCAAGCCGCCTCCTGAGCCTATATCAGTTATTATACTGCTATTTAAATCAACAAATTCAATGATTTGGGCAGAATCTACTATATGGCGGTTTCTAATCACCTCATCTTTAGCGGTTTCTTTGCTAATAATATTAATTTCTTTATTTTTTTCACTAAGCATTGAAACATATCTTTCAAAATCTACAAATGTTTCACGTGGAACATTTTGGTTTTTTAGTAGAGAATATTTTTTAAAAATTTCTTCCATTAAGCTATATGCTTAATAGACTTTCTTTTTACATGTGACAACAAAATATACACTGCAGCGGGAGTAATTCCGTCAATTCTTAATGCTTGACCCATTGTTTTTGGTTTTATTTCCTTAAATTTAGCTTTTACCTCATTTGACAATCCTGAAAGGCCATCATAATTGATTTTATCTGGTATTATAAGGTTTTCATCTCTTTTAAAGGCTAAAATATCAGCTTTTTGCTTCTTCAAATAACCTCTATAATGAGCATTAATTTCAACCTGCTCATCTATTTCTTTACTAAAAAAAGGTATATCATCCCATATTTCTCTAATTTTATTCATATCAACTCCCTTTTGAGTTAAAATTTCATTAGAAGATCTTAAAACACCATCTTTTGCTATTTTTATACCAAATTGATCAGCTTTATTAGGTGATATAGTTGATTGACCCATTTTTACGTTAATTTGTTTAATTTTGTCGAATTTATCCTGATAAAGAACCTTTCTTACATCACCAATTAATCCAATTTCTATTCCTTTTGCAGTTAATCTTTGATCTGCATTATCAGATCTAAGGCTTAATCTATATTCAGCTCTTGATGTAAACATTCTGTATGGCTCAGCCACACCTTTGGTCACTAGATCATCGATCATTACTCCTATGTATGCATCTGATCTATCAAGTATGAATGGCTCTAATTTTTTAACTGATAAAGCGGCATTTATCCCGGCTATGAGACCCTGAGCCGCCGCTTCTTCGTAACCTGTTGTTCCATTAATCTGACCTGCAAGGTAAAGACTACTAATCTTCTTAGTCTCAAGCGTTAAAGACAACTCTCTAGGATCTACATAGTCATATTCTATGGCATATCCTGGTCTTATGATAGATACATTCTCTAAACCGTTGATATTGTTACATATTTCTTGCTGTACATAAGCTGGGAGTGATGTGGAGATACCATTTGGGTAAATTGTATGGTCATTTAGCCCCTCAGGCTCTAAAAATATCTGGTGTCGACCCTTATCAGCAAATTTTACTATCTTGTCTTCAATAGATGGACAGTATCTGGGTCCAACACCTTGTATGCTACCAGAGTACATGGCACTCTTAGATAAATTTTTTTCAATAATTTTATGAACCTTATCGTTAGTATAAGTCATGCGACATGAAACTTGTTTGTTAATATTTTTTTTAGTTAAGAAAGAAAAAAAATAAGGATCATCATCTGCAAACTGTTCTTCTAAATTTTCATAATTAATTGTTCTTGAGTCAAGTCGGGGAGGGGTTCCTGTTTTTAACCTCCCTATTTTAAAATTATATTTTTCTAATTGTTCACTTAATCCCGTTGAAGGTTTCTCATCGTATCTTCCAGCAGGTGTTCTTTCATCACCTATATGTATCAAACCATTTAAAAAAGTGCCCGTTGTTAGTATTAGCTTAGAACATAAAACTTTTTTACCTTCTTTAGTTATAAGGCCAGTTATTGTATTTTTATCAAAAATAAAATTTATTACAGGGTCTGAAAAAATGTTTAAATTACAGTAGTTTGCAAGTTTTTCTTGCATATATTTACGATATAATGATCTATCGGATTGAGTTCTTGGTCCTCTTACAGCTGGGCCTCTACTTCTGTTTAATAATCTAAATTGTATACCCGATTTATCTGCAACCTCGCCCATAACACCATCAAGAGCATCTATTTCTCTTACCAAATGACCTTTACCTAAACCCCCTATTGCTGGGTTACATGACATCTCTCCGATTGTTTCTTTCTTATGAGTGAATAGAGCGGTGTTAACTCCTAGTCGTGCAGAAGCTGCAGCTGCCTCACATCCTGCATGGCCACCACCTATTACTACAACATCGAATGATAAATCATTTTTCATAAACTAAACTTACAACTGATTATTATATTTACAAGAGACGTATAGTTTTGCTTAAATAAGCATTAATTATCAACATTTTTGAGAAAAAAAGGGCATAAATATAAGGAAAATAGACTATTATTTACCTATACAAAAATCGTTGAAAATACTGCCTAATATCTCCTCAACATCGACTTTTCCAACAATCATACCAAGATGTCTAGTGGCTAATCTTAAATCTTCTGCAGCTTTGTCAAAGTCCTCAACTTCATTTTTTTTATTAAAATTTTTAAGGTGCTCTAAACACTGCTCAAGATGTTGTCTATGTCGTTCTCTAGTAATTAAAATATCATCACTTGTTATAAATTGATTTTTTAAATTGTCTTTTATTTTTAAAATTAATTCATCAATGTTTAAATTTTCTTTAATTGAAATTAATACATGATTTAATTTTTTAATTTCAGGATCAATTTCTCCATCTAAAAGATCTAATTTGTTTATTACTAAAATCGCATTTTGATCTAACAAACCTTTCAAAACATCAGTAAATTCAACGTTTTTTGCATCAACAACTATCAGCTTCAAATCAGCTTCTTCTGCTCTATTTAAAGATAACTTTATACCTTTCTTTTCAATTTCATTTTTAGAATCTCTAATCCCAGCAGTGTCAGAAACAATTACTGGATAACCATCTATATTAAGATGTGTTTCTATTACATCTCTTGTGGTTCCTGCAATCTCTGAAACTATTGCAACATCTCTATTTGATAGATGATTTAGGAGACTAGATTTACCTGCATTAGTAGGTCCAAGAATTGCAATCTTAAAACCTTCTCTTATTCTTTCTCCAACCTTTTGATCATTTAAAATTTTTTCTATATTTTTTAAAACATCATCAGAACTTTTTTTAAGTTCTTCTAAAATATCATTTGGCAAATCTTCATCTGGAAAGTCTATTTTGGCTTCAACATGAGATAAAATTTTTAAAAGTTTTTCTCTTAAAAAATTGAATTGATCAGCAGATTTTCCATTCATAATTTTAATCGCTTGTTGTCTTTGAATTTCGGTTTCAGAAGAAATTAAATCTGCAATGCTCTCAGCTTTAAGTAAATTTATTTTTCCATTTTGAAATGCAAGCTTTGTAAACTCACCGGGTTCTGCTAAACGACAATTTTTTATATTTGAAATAGAGGTGTGTATGGCCTCGATTACAGCTTTACTCCCATGTATGTGAAATTCAGCCATATCCTCACCTGTGTAGCTCTCAGGACCAGGAAACCACAATATTATGCCTTCATCAATAAGCTCAGAAGTGTTGATATAGTTAATTTTCCTAAGTGTGGCTACTCTTGGCTTGGGTAAATCCTTACCAGTCAATAATTTTACTACATTTGAAGTTTCTTTCCCCGAAATCCTGATAATAGCAACTCCCGAAATACCTGGTCCAGAAGATAAAGCATAAATTGTCATAAAAATATTATATCTTAGATTTAATATACCTGTAAAACCATAATTACTAAAAAACATCTCATAAATATACTGCTCTCTTTATTTAATTTTTAAATTGTTGTAAGGTTTTTTCATAATTGAAAAGGGTAAAAACAATTAAAATGGTAGTCTGGATAGCGTCATATCCTAAGAGTGGTAACACTTGGGTAAGATCCCTTGTTTCGTTAATTTTATTTTCAAAAAATGGTAATTTAGATAATTTTAATATTTTAAATAATATTGATCAATATCCCACAAAACGATATTTTAAAAATTTAGTAACAAATTATAATAATGCTTCGCAAATTCAAAAAAATTGGATTCCTTCTCAAAATTTAATTAATAAAGATAAGAAAATAAAATTTTTCAAAACTCATCACATATTTTGTAAATATAGAAATAATGCATTTACTGACAATTCTAACACTCTGGGCGTTATCCATGTTGTTAGAGATCCAAGAAATTTGGTCACTTCTCTTAAAGATCACTGGTCTTTAAAAAACACAGAAGATGCTAAAGAAAAACTTTTTGATGTTCAAACAATGACAGGCTTAAAAATTCAACCAGATAAGGCATACAGTTTTCCAGTTATGATTAGTTCATGGAACAATCACTATAATTCATGGAAAAAAATAAATAAAAATTACCTTCTAATAAGGTATGAGGATTTAATTAAGGATCCAGAAAAAGAACTTAATAGAATTGTTGTTTATTTGCATAGTATAAATAAATTAAAAATAGATAAAAAAAAAATAGATAATATTTTAAAAACAACAACTTTTGAAAACTTTAAAAAATTAGAAGATGAAAGTTTATTTAATGAATCAAATTTAGATCAAGCCAATAAATTAAAATCTTTTTTTTAATATGGGTCCCAATCGAAATTGGACTAAACTTATAAACAAAAATATTAAAAATGAGATTGAAAAAAATTTTTATACAGAAATGAAGGAATTGGGTTATGTTGATTAAGCTGGCTTATTCATCGAGCTAAAGAAATCTGCATTGCTTTTTGTTTCTTTAAGCTTTGAATTAATAAACTCTATTGCATCCATAGTTCCCATGGGGCTAATAATTCTTCTTAATACATTCATTTTTGAGAGATCATCTTTGTCAAAAAGTAGTTCTTCTCTTCTTGTTCCAGATTTAGTTATATCTATCGCTGGGTAAATTCTTTTTTCTGCAATTTTTCTATCAAGAACTGTTTCACTATTTCCCGTGCCTTTAAATTCTTCAAAAATTACTTCATCCATTCTTGATCCCGTATCAATCAATGCTGTTGATATAATTGTCAAAGATCCACCTTCTTCAATATTTCTAGCTGCACCAAAAAATCTTTTTGGTCTTTGTAACGCATTCGCATCGACACCACCTGTCAACACTTTTCCTGAACTTGGAATTACGGCATTATAAGCTCTGCCTAATCTTGTGATTGAGTCCAATAAAATAACTACATCTTTTTTATGTTCTGTTAATCTTTTTGCTTTCTCGATTACCATTTCGGCAACAGCTACATGCCTTGAAGCTGGTTCGTCGAAAGTAGAGCTAATAACTTCACCTTTAACTGTTCTTTGCATGTCGGTTACTTCCTCGGGTCTTTCGTCAATTAGCAAAACCATTAAATAACTCTCTGGATAATTTTTAGCAATTGAGTTTGCAATACTTTGTAAAATCATCGTCTTACCTGCTTTTGGAGGTGAAATTATTATTGATCTTTGACCTTTTCCGATTGGGCTTACAAGGTCTATTAATCTTGGTGTTAAATCTGGTTTTTTTTCTACTTTAGTTGTTTCAACTTCCATCACCATTTGTTTGTTTGGATATAGTGGAGTTAAATTGTCAAAAGCAATTTTGTGACGTGCTTTCTCTGGCTCTTCAAAGTTTATTTTGCTTACTTGCAATAATGCAAAATACCTTTCACCTTCTTTTGGAGCTCTAACAGGTCCCTCAATAGTGTCTCCTGTTCTCAAACCAAATTTTCTTATTTGGCTTGGGCTAACATAAATATCATCTGGTCCAGCCAAATAATTTGACTCCATGGCTCTTAAGAAACCAAATCCATCTTGTAATAATTGTAAAACTCCTGCTCCAGTTATCTCTTCTTTTTCTGCAACTTTTTTTAATATAGCAAATAAAATTTCTTGTTTTCTTAATGTACTAGCATTTTCAATTCCGAGCTCTTCGGCTTGCGTTATTAATTGTTCAGATGATTTTAATTTAAGTTCTTGTATATTCATTAATAGGGGGGTTTAAAATTTTTGTAAGATAAGTTAAATATATATACTCTTTAAACTATTACAAGCATAGATCTCGGTGCTCTTTAAAGCTCAATAAAATAAGGCATTTTATAGAGTATTTAAGAACTTAAACTTAGTTCTTTAGCAAAATCCTCTACTTTAGACCAGTCTGTAAACTCAAAGGACTTTGTGGTGTCAGTTGGGCCTTTGGTTATAAACATTATAAATCGAATAATGTATTTATCAAAAAAACCATAATTTGGATAATTAACTTTGCCAGCAAAGACGCCTAACTTATCGGGTTTCCAATTTGAAATTTTTAAAAACTTTTTCATATAAGGGTTTGTTTCTGGAGTATTTTTTTCTGGTTTTCTTGCAACAACATTTACCGAAAAAAAAGCGCTTCTTTTTTTTTCAAGTGTTTCTTTGTTTGAAGAAATAAATTTATATAAATTTTTACTATGCTTCCCATACCTAATGCTTGCTCCAATTATGATGTCTTCATAAGGTTGAAGATTAAAATTACTTGCTTCTTCTAGAGAAATTAATTTTATAGATTCACTATTTTTTGAAAAGCCTTTTATTTTTTCACAAATATTTTTTGTTTGACCATCTGTACTTGAGTAAATTATTAAAGAACCAGACATTTTAATTAATACTATTTTTTATTCATTATTTGTTGTGGCATTTTCTGATAATATTTTTTTTCAACTTGGTATTCTATATCCTCTTTATCTTGTGCTGAGCCCTCTGCTTGTATGAAGGTATATTTTGCAAAGTCCTTACACCAATCTTTGTTGGTATTAAGACATTCTACTGGATGGACATTGCCACCCCATTCTTTGGCATCATTTACTAGCTCATGACCTAATTCATCAGTGGTTTCGAGACAGTCTGCAACAAAACTTGGGGAATATATTACAATTTCTTTCTTACCTTCAGAAATTAATTTTTTAATTACATCTTCCGTGTATGGTGTTATCCACTCCTCAGAACCGAAGCGACTTTGAAAACTCATCATACACTGTTCTGGCTTAATATTTTTTAGACTAGTGGTAATAAGACTAAATGTTTCGAAACAATGTCTATAATAGTCATCACCTTTACTGACAACTCGCCTTTTTTGCATTCCATGAAAGGTTATTACTAAGCTGTCGATTTTCTTTCCTTGATTTATTAATTCATTTAATTTTAAATCAACTTGATTTACAGAATTATCAATAAAGGCATGTGTTCTGTGAAAGTTTGTGATGACTTCAAAGGTTGGTATTTTTACTCTCTTCGACAACTCTTTTGCCAATGCATCTATACCTGAAGCTATTGTGGCCTCAGAGTACTGGGGAAACATTGGTATAACTAATAATTTTGTTGCGCCAATACCCTTTTTTAAATCATCCTCCCAATCATCATAAACCTCATGTACATATGGGGGTGATAAAAGAAAAGCATGGTTTACTTCGACATAACCTTCTGGATCAATTTTTTTTAATTCCTCACTTACATTTTTTGTAAAATCTCTCGTGTTGGTTATCAATGGAAAACTTTCTCCATCCCAGATTCTTGCATAAAGTTTTGCGGACTTTTGTGGCCTGAAGGGCAACACAAAAAAATTTAAAATTATTTTCCAAAGCCACGGATTTATATCAACAACCCTTGGGTCTCCTAAAAATGCACGAAGATATTTTCTTAAAGCTTTGGTTGTTGGCTCCGAAGGTGATCCAAGCTGAACAAATACAACTTTTGTTTTTCTTTTTGGATGTGTGTACTGTTGTATCATTATAAATAAGTTTTTATAAATATTGTTTTAGTTTTTAATTTAATAATCTTTTACCATCTTTACTAAATAATCCACCATGTTAGGTTCTGTTTGGGGCAATACGCCATGGCCTAGATTAAAGATATACGGATGATCTTTAAATATATCCAGATATCTTTTTGCCTCTTTTTTTAAATTTTCTTTATCGGTTAATAATATTTTTGGATCAAGCCCTCCTTGAATGGGTATATTAATTTCTTTACATATAGATATTGGGTTTACATTATAATCAATATTAATAGCATCGGGTTTAACAATATCACAATAATTTTTATAATTCTTCACTCCTCTTGGAAAACAGATAATGGGTATGTTTAACGATTTTACATAATTAACTAAATTTAAAGTTGGAATGTAAACATAGTTTGGTAAATCTTTTTCTTTTAATAATCCTGCCCAACTATCAAATATCTGTATTATTGTTGCACCATTTTTTATTTGATGATCAATATGCAGTTTTAAAAATTTTTCTAATATTTTTAAAATTCTATTTATTAAAAATTCATCTTTAAAAAAATCTTTTATCAATTCTTTTTTTGGTGAATGTTTGTTAATCATATAAACTAACAATGTCCATGGGGCCCCGATGAATCCTATTAAGTTTTTATTTTTAATTAAATTATTTTCACTTACTTTTTTAATTGATTTATAAACAGGGTATAGTTTTTCTACAAAATCTACTTCATCAATTTTAGATATTCGATTTAAGTCTAGTGGTCCCAATTGAGGGCCAAAATTTTTTTTAAATTTCACTTCTTGATCTAATCCGTAAGGTAACATTAAAATGTCTGAAAAAATTATTGCTGCATCTAATTCAAACCTTTCAAGAGGTTGTAATGTTATTACAGATGATAAATTTTCATTTAAACATAAATTGATAAAATCTGGGTTTTTTTTTCTAATCTCTCTAAACTCTGGAAGATACCTTCCTGCTTGTCTCATCAACCATATCGGAGGATTATCTGTTTTTTTTCCAATTATAGTTCTTTGGATAGGGGTCATAATAATAATTAAATATTTAATTATAGTATTAGTTATATAGTATGTGAATATTGGTAATTAGTTGTTCTACATATTTTATACATGATTTATTAACAATTAATAATTTATAAAAGCAAAGTACAGTGTTTAAATAGTGACTTTATTTAATTTTGTTAAATAAAATGTATATTAATGTTTCACATGTTTATTAATGTTAATAAAAATCAAGTTTTACAGTAAAAAATAAAAAACATCATTATTTTAAAAAATGATAAAAATAATACTTATATACCAACATTTTATTCATGAGTAATACATATCAAATATATCTTATTTCAGACTCTACTGGTGAAACTCTGGATAGGGTTTTTTTGGCAATTAAAGCTCAATTTAAAAATATTGAGTATGATATTAAATCCTATTTTTTTACTAGGACAGAAAACCAAGTTGTAAAAATTCTTGAAGAAGCAAAAAAAAACAAGAACTCAATTATTTTATATACTATTGTTGATAGTGGTCTTGCTAAATTTTTAGCTAATAAAAGTAATGAAAAAAAAATTCCTTGCTTTGGTGTACTAGGAAATTTAATTCTCAGTTTTTCGAAATTATTAAACCAGCAAGCTTCTCACGTCCCAAGTGGACAACATGCTCTCAATGAAGAATATTATGAAAGAATTGAAGCTATACAATTTACAATGAATCATGATGATGGAAACATGGTTAATGAATTAAATAAGTCAGATTTGATATTATTAGGAGTTAGTAGAACAAGCAAAACTCCTACTTCTATTTATCTTGCTAACAAAGGTTTTAAAACATCAAATATTCCACTTGTTAACGAAAAATCAATACCAGAAAGTTTAAAAAAAAACCCAAGGATGGCCTGTGTTATCGGCTTAACAGCAGAAGCCGAAAGATTAGTTGATATAAGAAAAAATAGAATGATGACACTTAGAGAGAGAGAGAACACAAGTTATACAGATATACAAAAAATTAAAAAAGAAGTCGAAGAAGCAAAAAAAACTTTTGCCAAATATAAATGGCCAACTATTGATGTTTCAAGAAAATCAGTTGAAGAGGTTGCCGCATCAATAATTAAAATACACGAAATATATAAAAACAATGATTGATCAAATTATACTTGCATCAAAAAGCAGAGTCCGAAAAAAAATTTTAGAGGAGAATCAAATTAAATGTGTTGTGGAGCCCTCAAATGTAGATGAGGACAGTGTTAAAGATAGCCTATTAAAGGAAAATGCAACTCCAGAAATTATTTCTAAAAATTTAGCCGAACTTAAAGCAAACAAAATAAGTCAAAAAAGAAATGGCGATATAGTTTTGGGAGCTGATAGTGTTATTGATCTTAAAGGAAAAATAATTTCAAAACCAGCTAATAGAGAAGAAGCTTTAAAAATACTTTGTGATTTAAATGGGGAAACGCACCAACTAATAAGCTCAGTATGCATATCTCAAAATGGCTCAATGATTTGGAATTACACAGACAAAGCATTTTTAACCATGAAGAAAATGACTGAAAAAGAGATTGTAGATTATTTGTCTAAAATAAGTGATGAAGCATTATATGCTTATAATGTATATCAAATTGAAGGCGAAGGCAGATCTTTATTTTCCAGGATAGAGGGAGACGAGGATACAATAATGGGATTACCAATTAAAAAAATTAAAGAATATTTAAAGAGCTTTAAATGAAAAAATACTTAGTCATAGGAAATCCTATTGAGCACTCATTGTCACCCAAATTACACAATTATTGGATCAAAAATAATAATATTAATGCAATTTATGAAAAACAAAAATTGGGTGAAAATGAAATTGAAAATTTAATTTTAAAAGTTAAGGAAAAAAAATTAAACGGAATTAATATTACGGTGCCTTTTAAAAAAAAAGTTATTCCTTATTTGGATAGATTAAGTTTTGAGGCTGAAAGCACTCAATCAGTTAATACTATTTATTTAGATAATAATGAACTAGTTGGTCATAATACTGATATTGGTGGATTTGAACTTGGTATTAAAAACTTAAAATTTAAAGTAAATGATAAAAAAATTTTTATATTAGGTGCTGGAGGAGTTGTGCCATCAATAATTTTTGCATTAAATAAAATGAAAGTTTCTGGAATTACAATAAGTAACAGGACCAAAAGTAGAGCTGAAAGCTTAAAAAATTTTTTTAAAAATTTAAAAATTGTTGATTGGGGAAATATTCCAGAATTTGACATGATCATTAACGCTACAAGTGTAGGGTTAAATAGTAATGATCAATTAAATCTAGATTTTTCTAAAGTAGGAAAAAATAAATTATTTTATGATGTAATTTACAACCCCAGAGAAACAAATTTTTTAAAAATTGGAAAAAAAATAGGCAATGAAATAGAAAATGGAAAATTAATGTTTATTTATCAGGCCTTCATTGCTTTTAAGGTTTGGCATGGTGTTGAACCAGAAGTAAATAATGAAGTAATTAAACTTTTGGATTAATGATAAGAATTGGAATTTTAGGAGATATAGGATCAGGCAAAAGTTATGTAGCTAAAAATTTTGGCTACCCAGTGTTTAATGCAGACTTTGAAGTGGGCAAATTATATAAAAAAGATAAAAAAATTTTTAATAAGATAAAAAAAACTTTACCAAAATATATTTATTCATTTCCTATTAGTAAAAATGAAATTTCTAATGCTATCTTAGCCAACAAACCTAACCTTAAAAAAATTGTAAAAATTGTTCATTTGGAAATAAGAAAAAAAATGAACACATTTTTGAGCAAAAATAAAAATAAGAAGATAGTAATTTTAGATATTCCACTTTTATTAGAAAATAAAATTAATAAAGAAAATGATATTTTAGTATTTGTTAAATCAAAAAAAATAGATGTCTTAAATAGATTAAAAAAAAGAAATAGCTTTAATCCGAAACTTTTAAATAAATTTAAAAAAATTCAATTACCACTGAATTATAAAATGAAAAAATCTCAATTTATTATTAAAAATGATTTTACTAAAAAATCTGTTAAAATGGGAGTAAAGAAAATTATTAACGAAATTCTATAAAATGAAAGAAATAGTACTAGACACAGAAACAACCGGATTATCAGTTAGAGAAGGTCATAGAATTGTTGAAATTGGATGCATTGAGATAAATGATTTGATTCCTTCTAAAAAAAGATTTCATTGTTATCTTAATCCTGAAAGAAAAGTTTCTGAAAAAGCACTTGAGGTTCATGGATATACGGATGAATTTTTATCTACCCAAAAAAAATTTTCAGAAATAGTGGATGAATTTTTAAATTTTATAGAAAATAAAAGATTAGTAATTCATAATGCAGAATTTGACTTATCTCACTTAAACAACGAATTAGCATTATTAGGTAAAAAAAAACTCAATAGTGAAAATGTTGTGGATACACTTGTATTAGCTAGAAATAAATTTCCCGGTTCACCAACAAGTCTCGATGCTTTATGCAAAAGATATCGAGTAGATAATTCGAAACGAAAACAGCACACGGCACTAATTGACTGTGACTTGTTAGCCAAAGTTTATATTAATCTTTTAGACCAAAAAGAACCCATGTTAAATTTTAAAAATGAAGATAATGAAAAAACAATAATTAACTCTAATAAAATTAATCGATATTATAAAAAAGTAATTAAGCCCACAGAAGAAGAGCTAATGCTACATAAAAAATATTTAAAAAATAGTTTAAAGAAAAATTTTTTTAATTAGATTTTTGTTTGTATAATTCAGTAAAATCTATTTTTTTTTCCATAGTTACTTCTGGAAAACCAGAATTATGAACTAAATCTAAAAATGCTTTTTCGAGTCTTGGATAAATTTTGTTTTGAACGTCACATAATATAATTTTTTCTAAATCTTTTTTATCTACTTCAACCTCATCAATTTTAACAATCGAAGCATAAACTAATTCAAAGTAAGACCTTTTTTCATTTAATTCTTTGTCTTCAAATTTTAATGTTGTGTTAACTTCAACCATTTTATTTTTTAGAGCTTTTGAATTTATATCTATACTAAGGTGGTATTTAGATATTTGTTCTTTAACAAAAATATAAGTTTGAACATCAGTTGTTTCACTAGAAATATCTTTTATATATTCAGCTAGTATTTTAAAGTTTTCTTTCATTTTCATCATCTATATCTTCAAATTCACCATTAATAAAATCTTGTTTCTCATTTATTGGTTTTTGTTTAATTGACACTTTCTTAAATATTAATTTTCTTGTTGGAGGAAATATTATTAATAAGCCCAAGAAGTCAGTAGCAAAACCAGGTAAAATTAAAAGAAGGGCTGCAAAAGCCAAAGCCGCACTAGAAATAATCTCATAGACTGGAAGCTCATTTTTTAAAATTTGAGACATTCCGGACCTAAGGGAATTAAAACCTTCATATCGGGCATAAATAATACCAAAAAAAGCAGAAATAAAGACAAGCAAAATCGTATTAAATGCTCCTACTTGGGAACCTATTTTAATAAACAAGTAAATCTCGATAACTGGGATACTAATTAGTAATAATAAAAATGTGTTCATTTGTCCCTAGTTTAAATTGATAGTTGTAATTTAGCAACATAGTAAATATTGTTAGTTTATGAATTATAGTTTTGAATACATAGACATTATTCTCTTAGCAATGATTGCTGGTTTTATTTTTCTTCGTTTACGTGGAATACTTGGAAAAAAAACTGGTTTTGAAGGAAAAATGCCAACACAATTTGAAAAAGAATTTAAAAAAACAGAAGTAAGTCCAAAACAAATCAATGATAATTTTGATGAAGAGACACAGAGAGAATTTTTAAAAGGAGCAAGAATAGCTTATGAGACAATCATCACAGATTTTAGTGATAGTGATAACAAGCTAATAGCTAGCAAACCACTCTTAAGTAAAAAAATTCATGACCAATTTCAAGAAGCTTTGTTAGATAGACGAAACAAAGGTCATTTTGCAGAAATAACTTTCATAGGAATTAAGTCAGCCGCAATTAAAACTCATAAAAAAATAGAAGAAAGTTTAGAGGTGACGGTAGATTTTGTTAGTGAAATTATAACCTGCATAAAAGATAAGGATAAAAAAATAATCTCAGGAAATGGTGAAAAAATTAAAACAGTTTATGATACTTGGGTTTTTTCAAAAAATATTAAATCTTCGAACCCTAACTGGCTACTAATTGATACAATAACATAATTGAAAAAGAAAATTTCAAATAAAGATAAAGAAGACTGGAAAAATTTTTTAAAGAGTAAAGAAAAAATTCCCAACAAAGATCTTATTAATAAAAAAAATATAAGACAAGAAAAAATAAAAAAGATAGATCTTCATGGTTATACGATTGAAGAAGCCAACAAGAATGTAGAACAGTTCATTCAAAAATCTTTTGATGAATGTATTACTAAAATAATTGTAATTACTGGTAAAGGCCTAAGGTCTAAAAATATTAAAAACCCTTATCTTTCAAAAGACCTAAGTATACTTAAATATTCAGTTCCAGAATATATTGAAAATAATAAAGATTTAACAAAGTATATTATCGAAACTGCGGATGCTAAAATTGAAGATGGCGGAAGTGGTGCTTTTTATATCTATCTTAAAAATAAAAATAAAATTAAATAACAGAGTAGAAAATGAATAAAATTAAAAGAAAATTAAATATTTTTAAAAAAAGAAATATTGATAAAAAAATAGATAACTTTTTTAGTTGGGTAAAGGGTGCTGAATTAGTTGAACTTAAATCATGTAATATAGCAGAGGATCCAGTTCGTCCTGAGCTAGATGTAATATTTAGAAGAAGCTACGGAAGGAAAATTTTTGGTGTAAAATATAATAAAGAAATATGTGCTATTATGTGTTTTGGTTTTACAGATGAAGTTCCAAAAACTGTTAAAGAATTAGATTTAATGACAAGAGATGCATACTTAAAAAGCGCTCAAAGAGATCAAAATATTGGAAAAATAGCCATTGCATACACCGTTTGGTCAAAAAAAAGAGGAGGTGGAAAATTAATTGTAAAAGAAGTTTTTAAAATGATAAAAAAATCAAATCACCTAAATAGACTTATTACTCTTTCACCACTTACTGAAATGGCTCGAAAATTTCATTTAAATAATGGGGCTAAAGAGCTTCAGGTTAACGAAGAAACACAAAATTTTGAGTATAAAATCTAATTTTAGAGAATAAATTTTGATAAATCGGTATCTTTTACAAGCTCATCAAGATTTTGTTTTACATACTCAGAATTAATTACAATTTTTTCACCAGCTCTATCTGTGGCTGTAAAACTAATATCATCTAAAATTCTTTCAATAATTGTATGAAGTCTTCTAGCACCAATATTTTCTACCGTAGCATTAACTTCAGATGCCATGTTAGCAATTGCATCTATACCATCTTCAGAAAATTCTAACTCTACATTTTCTGTTTTTAAAAGAGCAACATATTGTTTAATTAAACTATAATCAGGCTCTTTAAGAATTCTTTTAAAATCATCACTGGTTAAAGCTTCAAGCTCAACTCTTATTGGAAGCCTGCCTTGTAGCTCTGGCAATAGATCTGAAGGTTTAGCAAGCTGAAAAGCTCCTGATGCAATGAATAAAATATGATCAGTTTTGATAGGGCCATATTTGGTGCTTACTGTTGTCCCTTCAATCAAAGGAAGAAGGTCTCTTTGAACCCCTTCTCTAGAAACATCACCCCCAGACCTGTCAGCTCTACCAGAAATTTTGTCTATTTCATCCAAAAATACTATCCCATTATTTTCTGCAGAGTTTTTTGCAGATTTTATAATTTTATCTTCTTCTATTAATTTATCAGCTTCATCGTTAATCAAAATTTCATGAGATTCTTTGACAGTCATCTTTTTCTTTTTTTGTTTATTTCCAACAGATTTTCCAATCATTTCTCCAATATTTATCATTCCAATATTAGCTCCTGGCATTCCAGGAATTTCAAATGAAGGCTGAGAATTACTATCATTTACTGCTATTTCAATTTCGTTATCATCTAGATCACCATCTCTTAATCTTCTTCTAAAACTTTCTCTAGTAGCTAGACTCGCTTTATTACCAACTAGTGCATCTAGAACTTTTTCTTCAGCCAATCTTTGAGCTTTTGCATGAACCTCTTTTCTTTTTTTTACTTTCTCCATTGCAATAGCAATTTCAAGTAGATCTCTTATAATTTGCTCAACATCTCTTCCAACATAGCCAACTTCTGTAAATCTTGTTGCTTCAACTTTTACAAAAGGTGCCTCTGCTAATTTAGACAACCTTCTTGATATCTCAGTTTTACCAACCCCTGTTGGTCCAATCATTAAAATGTTTTTAGGTAAAACTTCATCTTTCATTTCACCTTTTAAAGCCTGTCTTCTCCACCTGTTCCTTAGGGCAATTGCAACTGCTTTTTTGGCTTTATTTTGTCCAACAACATACCTGTCAAGTTCTGACACTATTTCTCTAGGTGACAAAGAGCTAACTAGAGAACTATCTTTATGTTCACTTTTTTCTTTAGGAAAGGGAGTAACGTTTGTGTCTTTCATTAAATTTTTTCAATTTTAATATTATCATTTGTAAATACACAAATTTCAGAAGCAACTTTAATTGCTTTTTTTGCAACTTCTTCCGCACTTAAATCCGTATCTAATAAAACTTTAGCAGCAGCTAAGGCATAATTTCCACCAGATCCTATGCCAATAGCATTTCCTTCTGGTTCAAGAACATCACCTGTTCCAGAAATTATATAGCTATTTTCTTTATCACCTATTGCCATTAAAGCTTCTAGTCTTCTTAAATATTTATCAGTTCGCCAGTCCTTAGCTAATTCGACAGCAGCCCTTGGGAGGTTACCAGCATGTTTTTCAAGCTTTGCTTCTAGTCTTTCAAATAAAGTTAAAGCGTCAGCTGTTGATCCTGCAAAACCTGCAATAACATTTCTTTTTTCAATTTTTCTAACTTTTGCAGCAGTACTTTTTATGACCGTATTACCCATACTAACCTGGCCATCTCCAGCTACCACTACTTCATTATTCTTTCTTATAAGCACTATTGTAGTCATAGACTATAGATGGATATTAATTTTTATACTTCAAGTAGTTGATTACTAATATTGATATAGTTAAGTAATCTCTGTATACCTTTCAAATATTATGAGCAGAAAAGGAAAAATTTCTAGAAAAACTAAAGAAACCAGCATTAGTGTTGACCTAAATATTGATGGCAAGGGTAAGTACAAAATAAATACTGGTATAGGTTTTTTAGATCACATGCTTGAGCAGTTATCAAAACATTCATTAATAGATATAAATTTAAAAGCGAAGGGAGACACCCATATAGACCTTCATCATACAACAGAAGACACCGGCATAGCTATAGGTGAAGCTTTAAAGAAAGCACTAAAAAACTATGCAGGAATTAGAAGGTATGCTCATGCAATGATCCCAATGGATGAAACATTAACAAGAGTTGCAATTGATGTTTCAAACAGGCCTTACTTAATATGGAAAGTTAAGTTGAAAGTAGAAAAACTTGGTGAAATGGATACAGAACTTTTTAAAGAATGGTTTCAAGCATTTTCCCAGTCAGCAGGAATAACACTACATATGGAAAATATTTATGGAGACAATAGCCATCATATAATCGAGTCATGTTTTAAAGCTCTAGCAAGATCACTAAGAACAGCTTTAGAAATAGATCCTAGAAATAAGAAAAGTATTCCATCAACCAAAGGTTCTTTATAAATTTAATGAATGTCACGATTGTTGACTATAATTCAGGAAACATAAGCTCTGTAATAAATTCCTTTAATGAAGTTGCTAAAGATAAAGTCAAAATCGAAGTAACTTCAGATTTAAATAAGATTAAATCAAGTGACAAGGTGGTATTGCCAGGGCAGGGATCGTTTAAGAACTGTGTTGATGCATTAAATGGCGTAAATGGCTTAGTAGAGACACTCAATGAGTTTGTGATAACCAACAAAAAACCTCTTCTTGGAATTTGCGTTGGTTTACAGATGTTTGCAGATCTTGGTTATGAGGAAACCGAAACAAAAGGACTTGGTTGGATTTCAGGAAAAGTTTCAAAGATTGATAATAAAAATGATAAATTTAAACTTCCACATATTGGTTGGAACGAAATTAGTATTATTAAACAAAGCAAGATTTTTGAGGATATAGAAAATAAATCACATATGTATTTTGTACATAGCTATGAATTTATTCCAGAAGATAAAAATGTAATTACTGCAACAACAGATTATTCATCAAATATTGTTTGCTCAGTTGAAAAAGAAAATATTTTTGGAACCCAATTTCATCCTGAAAAGAGTGATAAAACCGGATTACAAATAATTAATAATTTTATAAATTTATAAAATGAAAAAAATATTTCCAGCCATAGATATTAAAGACAAGAAATGTGTAAGATTAATTAAAGGGGACTTTAATAATAAAACTGAATATGAAATGTCTCCAGTTGATCAAGCTGGTAAATACAAAGATCATGGCTTTAAAAATTTACACATTGTTGATTTAGATGGTGCTTTAACAGGAGAGACAGTTAACCTCGATATTATTAAAGAAATAGTTCATAAATTTGATTTAAAAATTGAAGTAGGTGGAGGCGTTAGAAGTATTGATAGTATTCAAAAATATATAGATGCAGGAGTTGAAAAAGTTATTTTAGGAAGTGCAGTTATAAAAGATAAAAATTTTTTAAAAGAAGCATGTCAAAAATTTCCAAATAAAATTGCCTTAGGTCTTGATGCTAAAGATGGATACTTGTCATTTTTAGGATGGAAGGAAAACTCTAATCAATTAACTTTAGATTTTTTAAAAGAAGTAAATAATTATGGAGCTAGCAGATTAATTTACACAGACATAAATAGAGATGGCACCAAACAAAGTCCTAATTTTGAAGAAACAACTAAAGTTGCAAATGTATCTAATTGTCCAGTAATTATCTCGGGAGGGGTGTCTTCAATTAATGATATTAAAAAAGCAAAAGGTTTAAAAAATATTGAAGGAATAATAGTTGGTAAAGCTATATATGATGGTGATATTAAATTAGATGAATTAGCGAGAGAATTAGATGCTTAAAAATAGAATTATTCCGTGTCTAGATGTTAAAAATGGCAGAGTAGTTAAAGGAATTAATTTTGTAGATTTAAAAGATGCGGGTGACCCAGTTGAACAAGCTAAAATTTATAGTGATGGTGGTGCTGATGAAATTTGTTTTTTAGATATTACAGCTTCAAATGAAAATAGAGATACTATTTATGATTTAATTGAAAGAACATCCAAAAAATGTTTTGTACCTTTAACGGTTGGAGGAGGAGTTAGGGGTGTTGATGACATTAATAAACTTTTAAATTGTGGAGCAGATAAAGTTTCAATTAATACAGCTGCCGTGCAAACCCCAGAAGTGATTATTGAAAGTTCCAAAAAATTTGGGTCACAATGTATTGTAGTTGCTATTGATGCTAAAAAAAAAAATGATGGATGGGAAGTTTACACGCATGGTGGAAGAACTAAAACAGGAGTTGATGCTGTAGAATTTGCAAAAAAGATGGAGGATAGTGGTGCAGGAGAGTTACTAATTACCTCTATGGATAGAGATGGAACAAAAAAAGGTTATGATGTAGATTTAATATCTAAAATTGAAAAATCAGTAAATTTACCCATCATTGCGTCAGGAGGAGTAGGTAGTTTACAGCATTTAGCAGAAGGAATTAGAGAAGGTGGAGCAAGTGCTGTGCTAGCCGCATCAATTTTTCATTATGGTATTTTTACAATAAAGGAGGCAAAAAATTACCTCCATGCAAATAAAATACCAGTAAGAATATAAAATGTTAAAAAATATTTATAGACCTGAAATCGATGGCTTAAGAGCACTAGCTGTAATAGGTGTGATATTTTATCATTCTGAATTTTTACCAGGGGGGTTTCTTGGTGTTGATATTTTTTTTGTAATTTCAGGATACTTGATAACTTCAATTATCTATAAAGAGTACATATATGATAAAAACTTTTCTTTTATAAATTTTTATCAAAGAAGAGCAAGGAGACTTATCCCAGCTCTTTTTGTTGTTATTTTTTTTACAAGTATAATTGCTTATAACTTTTTATTACCATATTATTTTAAAGAATATGTTCACTCCATAGTTTCTTCATTTTTTTTTAGCTCAAATTTTTATTTTCATTTCGAGGGACAGGCTTATGGAGCAAATATATTATCAATAAAACCATTTTTGCATACTTGGTCTCTAGCAATAGAAGAGCAGTTTTATTTAATTTTCCCACTATTTTTTATCATAATAGCAAAGTATTATTTTAAAAATATTAATTTAATAATAATATTTACAATTATTGTTTCAATAGTATTTTCTATTTCAATCGGTAACTCACATTCTTCATTCAATTTTTATATGCTTCCCTCAAGAGCATGGGAACTTCTTGTAGGTAGTTTTTTAGCAATTTCTCACGTGCAAAAAAAAAGAATATATGAAAAGAATTTAATTAGTTGGAATTTTTTTCCTAAAGTAGGTTTTATTTTAATCATTTTTTCATTCCTTTTTTTGGAAGGTGCTGGGAGTTTACCAATTTATTATTTGGCATGTCCAGTTATCGGATGTTGTCTAATTATCCACTACAATAACAAGAAAGATATAATAATTAGATTTTTATCGAGTAGGACAATGGTTGGAATAGGTCTAAT
Source organism: Candidatus Pelagibacter sp. Uisw_134_02 (assembly GCF_047720265.1). Lineage (GTDB taxonomy): Bacteria > Pseudomonadota > Alphaproteobacteria > Pelagibacterales > Pelagibacteraceae > Pelagibacter. Next base: position 1,227,704 of record NZ_CP159813.1, on the reverse strand, counting down.
CTCTTATTCATTATATTTATGGCATCATCCAATCTTGTCATTTGACAAAATACTAAACTTTTCAAACGGCAATCTGTTAATAAAAGCTTGTTTGATTATACTTTCAATATTGTTAGCTGTAACAACATATTTTTTTATAGAAAAACCAATTAGAAAAAGGCAATTTTTATCTACTAAAAATTTTGTATTAACTTTTTCTTTTTTTATTTTCATATTTTCGGTAATTTTAGTAAATTCTTTAGGCGTCCAAAAAGAAAGATTTCCTCCAATAGCTTCAGAATTGTATGAAAAAACTTGGTTCAAAAATAAACAATTTTTAAAACCTTGCTTCCAAAGAATTAAATATTTTTGTTCATTTAACAAAGGAGATAATGATAAAGTTTTTTTAGTTGGAGATTCAATAATGGCCTCCATCCAGGAGGAAATGAAAAAAAATCTAATTTTAAAAAGACTAAATTTTATTCCAATGACAAAATCGGGTTTAAGTAATTTAAGTATGACTAAAGATAAGGAGAATATAAAAAAAAGAATAATTAAGACTGAAAACTCAACAATTATTTTTAATTCACCATATCATGAAGATAAAAAAGAATTAGATGTTTTTGTAAAAAATATTCAATTCTTTTTGGATAGAAATTATAAAATAATTTTAATTTATCCAATCCCTCGATTTAAAGAAAATGTTTCAGAAACACTTTCTAAAAAAATTTTATTAAAAAAAACTGATTATAAAAAAAATTATATAAATATTTCGTATAGCGATTATGAAAATAAAACAAAACCAATATTTGATAGACTTGATAAGCTAAGTCACAAAAATTTATATAAATTATACCCACATAAGATTTTCTGTAACTCTGAAATTAAAAATAAGTGCATAGCTCACAATAGTGAGGAGATTTTTTTTGTAGATACTTTACATGTTGCAAAAAAAGGTTCAATATTAATCAATATAGAATTAATGAAAATTATAGATAAAATATATTAATTTAAGCACATGAAAAATTTAGAAGATTTAGTAAAAATAATAAGAGATAGAAAAAATGCAGATTTAGATAAATCTTATACTTCGTTATTATTATCTGGTGGTCTATCGAAGTGTATAGAAAAGATGCAAGAAGAGTTTGGAGAGCTAACCGATGCTTTAAAAGATAACTCTAATGTGGTTCATGAAGCTGCAGATACAATTTATCACTTACTAGTAACCCTAGAGGTAGCCAACATTAAGTTTGAAGATGTTATAGAAGAATTAGAAAATAGAAAAAAACATTCTGGTATTGAAGAAAAGAAAAATAGATAATGAGTTACGATAAAAATAATATTTTTGCAAAAATCCTAAGAAAAGAGATTCCATGTAACAAAATATTTGAAAACGAATATGTTTTCTCTTTTTATGATATTAATCCTCAAAAAAAAATTCATGCACTAGTAATACCTAAAGGAGAATACATAAATTTAGATGATTTTAATCAAAGAGCTTCCAATCAAGAAATAGTTGCTATGAGTAAAGCAATTTCTGAGGTTGCTAATATCCTGGGCATATCGATAGAAATAGGAAAAGGTTATAGAGTGCTCACTAATTTAGGTGAACACGGAGGACAAGAAGTTCCACACCTGCATTTTCATTTATTTGGAGGTGAAATAATAGGAAAAATGGTTGAGTGATAATAAAATTTTTAGATATTATTTAGAAATCAATTCTTTAGAAAACTTTAAAGAAGTGAAAGAACCATCACAAAAATATTCTGTAGAATTAGTTAAACCAAAAAATTTTCAATTAAACAAATTTTTTTATAAAAATATTGGCAAAAATTATCAGTGGGTTGGAAGACTTGTTTGGAAAGATTTAAATTGGATTGAATATATTTCTAATGAAAATCTTTTTACGTATATCCTTAAAGATGAAAATGAAATTGCTGGCTATTTCGAACTGTTGTTTAATAGAAAAAATAAAGTTGCTGAAATAGCTTATTTTGGAATTTTAGAAGAATATTTTGGAAAAAAATTAGGGGGATTTCTTTTAAGTGAGGCTATTAAAAATTCATTTTCTTTAGGATGTAAAAGACTTTGGGTTCATACTTGTTCTTTAGATCATAAAAATGCTTTAAAAAATTATTTAGCAAGAGGGATGAAAATTTTTAAATCTGAAACTCTGGTTAGATAAATTTTTTTTAATTATTTTTTGGTAAGGTGAATATATTTTCATCCACGTTTTGATTTATTTTGACAGAATGAATGAAAGTAATGCTTAGATTTTGAAATATATCTTCTATTTGCCAACCAATTAAATTAAAATTCTCTTTGTCAAAAAATATATTTAACTCATTATTTCTTTCTAAAATTTTAAAATTTAAATATTTTTTATCAATCTCTCTTGGTTCTAGTGATTTGATTTTAGAAATCAGGTAATCTTTATCTAATAAATATTCTAAAGGCGTCCTATTAAGTGAATAAAAATTATAATTATTTTGATTAGCAATTTTAATTACTAAAGATTTTCCATTAGAAACAATAATTTTTTTATTAACCCCATCATATTTACAATAAATTTTTTTTGGATATTTTATGATGCATTTTCCTTTTTCACTTTTATTATCTATTGTTTGTGTAAAATTAAAACTTAAGTTGCTGGTTATTTTCATTTGAGAAATTATCATTTCTTTAACAGCTGATGAAGCAGGATTATAAATGTTTAGAATAATAAATATTATTATAATTCTAAACATTATAGAACATCTCTTTTGCCTACATGGTTTGCTTTACTAACAATTCCATTTGCTTCCATCATATCTATTATTCTTGCAGCTCGGTTGTATCCTATCTGTAATTTTCTTTGTAAAAATGAAGTAGAAGCCTTACCCTCAGACCTAATAATATCTAATGCAGCTTGGTATAATTCATCTCTTTCATCAGCATTAGAAGCCTTCTCATCAATACTACTATCATCAGTAAAATTTAAAATTTCATCAATATAGTCTGGCTCTGCCTGCCCTCTTAAATAATTATTCACTTTCTCAATTTCGTTGTCAGAAACAAATGGTGCATGAATTCTAACTATTCTATTAGCTGAAGACATGTAAAGCATATCACCCTTACCCAATAATTGTTCTGCTCCCTGTTCCCCTAAAATTGTTCTACTATCAATTTTGGATGTTACTTGAAAGGATATTCTTGTTGGAAAGTTTGCTTTGATAGTTCCAGTAATAACATCAACACTAGGTCTTTGAGTGGCCATTATAATGTGAATACCAGCGGCTCTAGCCATTTGAGAAAGCTTTTGAATGTAATTTTCTATTTCTTTTCCAGCAACAAGCATTAAGTCAGACATCTCATCAACTACAACCACTATATAAGGCATTGGAAGAGAATGTTTTGTGTTGTAACTATCTATATTACGAACACCTTCTTTAGTCATAAGCTTGTACCTATTTTCCATTTCCTTAACAACCCAACCTAATATAGAAGCAGCTTTTTTGGCCTCAGTAATAACAGGACAGAGTAAGTGAGGTATGCCTTCATAAGTTGATAGTTCTAACATTTTAGGGTCAATTAAAATAAACTTACATTTGTCAGGTGGGTGTCTATAAAGAAGAGAAAGAATAATAGTATTAATACAAACAGATTTTCCTGAACCAGTAGTTCCAGCAATTAATAAATGTGGCATAGAAGCTAGGTCTCCAACAACAGGAATTCCTGAAATATTTTTGCCTAGCGCAATTGGCAATCTAATATCTTTTTTTGAAAAATCGTTATTTGAAAGGATTTGACTGAGATAAACATTTTCTCGGGTTGCATTAGGAAGCTCAATACCAATAGTGCTTCTTCCTGGGATTGTTGCTATTCTAGCAGATTCAGAGCTTGTATTTCTAGCAATATCGTCTGAAAGATTAATAATCTTAGAAACCTTAACGCCTGCAGCTGGCTCAAATTCATTTAAGGTTACAACGGGTCCATGACTAACTTTTTTTATGTTTCCATTGACACCAAAATCGAGGAGAATTTTTTCTAAAAATTCGCTATCAATGTAGTCATCATCTTTAAGTTTCTCCTTATCTTTTTGAGTTAAAATTTTTAATAAATCAATAGAGGGTAATTTAAATCTGATTTTATCATTTTTTTGATTTTCATTTTTTATAAAAGGTAAGTCCTCTTGAATTAGACTTTTTATTTTTTCTTGAGGTATAAATTCACTAATTACCTCATTTTTATTAGTATAATTTTTTGTTTTTTTTGAAAATAAATATTTAAATATTGTTTTGATAGAATTATAAAATAAATTTATTTTAAATTGAATACTAATTAAGAATAACAATAAAATTGATAAAAGAAGTACATAATATGAAATTTGAGAGTTGTAATTTATTATATAATTTAAAAAAGTTTTCTCTAAATGTTTTCCAACAAACCCCCCGTTGCCATTAATATAAAGCTCAAATGTAATTGGATAAAAAAAAGAAAAAAAAAGACAGCCAATTAAAGTATATAAAATTGTATAAAAAATAGTCTTGATAAATAATAAAATTTTCTTATTTTTGATAATGTTTATTCCAGACACCATAAGACTAAAAGGAATTAACAGGGCTATTACCCCAAATGACTGAAAGAAAATATCTGCTGTAAAACTACCTCGAAATCCAAAAATATTTTTAATATTATTGTTCTCGGGAAAAATAAAATTTGGATCTTCAGAAGAAAAAGTAATTAATGAACCTAGTAATAAGATACCTGTTATCAAAATAGCCGCACCAATAATTTCAATAACTCTATTTATGCAGAAATTAATTGCATTGTTTGCTAATATTTTTAATTTCATAAAATAATCAATCTAATTAATCACTTTGTATCATCTAATTTTTATTGTTAAAATTAAAAATTATTATGAATATCTGTATTATAGGGGATGGTCTCACCAGTCTATCATTAGCCAAAAATCTTATAAATAAAAAAATTAATGTTCATTTTTATCATAAAAATAAAATAGAAAATTTATCAACTAACAGGACAATTGGAATATCTAAAGATAATTTAAAATTTTTTAGAAAAGAAATCTACATGATGGATATGAAATTTTTTTGGGAAATTAAGAAAATTGAAGTTTATTCAGAAAAATTAGGAAAAGAAAATTTGTTAAATTTTGAAAATGAAAAAAATAACTTATTTTACATGTTAAAGAATAATGAACTTTATAGTTTGTTAATAAATGAGTTATCCAAAAGTAAATACTTTAAAAAAATATTTATTAAAAATAAATCAATTTATATAAATCTTCAAAAAAAATATGATTTGATAATAAATTGTGAATCAAAAAATTTAATAGCTAAAAAATATTTTTCGAAAACAATAAAAAAAAATTATCATAATTTAGCATATACTACTATTATAAAGCACAATTCATTAAAAAATAATACTGCAATTCAGATATTTACTAAATATGGTCCAATAGCCTATTTACCAATTTCAAATGTAGAAACTTCTGTTGTTTATTCTTTAGACATAAAACAGAATAAATTTAATAAAAAAGAAATTACTGACTTGATAAAAAATTACAATCCAAAATTTACAATAAAAAAAATTTATGATTTTCAAAAGTTTGAATTAAATTCATCTAGCTTAAGAAATTACTATCATCAAAATATAGTTGCTTTTGGTGATTGTCTTCACAAAATTCACCCTTTAGCCGGGCAAGGTTTTAATATGACCATTAGAGATATAAAAATTATTTCATCAATAATCCAAAATAAAATTGATCTTGGAATGCAACTAGACACATCAATATTTAGTGAATTTGAAAAAAAAACAAAACATCTTAATTTTATTTTTTCTAGTGGAGTTGACTTTATTTATGAGTTTTTTAATTTAGACAAAAAATTTAAATATAAGGGTTTAAATAGAATATTGAAAGTTTTTGGAAAAAATAAAAAATTAAATAAAACTTTAATTAAATATGCTGATAAAGGATTAAACTTTTAATAATTATTGTATAGTTGTATTATCAAAGTTATCAAAAGTATAAGTGCTTAAAATTTCAGCGATCATATCCTTTCTGATACCAAGGTTTTGGCTTTCCAACAAAGCTTGTTTTTCTTCTAAAGAAAAAGGGGAGGCCATTGCCAAAGCATTAATTGTTTCATCTAAATTTTGTTTTTCAAGTGATTTCCAATTAATAATATATCCTCTTTTATCAAATAATAGCTTTAAGTCTTTAAAAATTAATTCAAGATCAGAAAATTTTAATTGTACTTTTTCATTATTCATGTCCTCCTTGTAATCACTAAAGTTAACTTCACACTCTCTATAAGATTTATCATTTTTAATTTCTTTAATAATTTTAAATCTAGTTAACCCAGTAAGCTCAATTAAATATGTACCATCAGATGTATCTTGAAATTTAACTATTTTGCCTAGACACCCAACTTCATGCAAATCTGTAACTGAATTATTTATATTTTTTTTTGGCTGTATTAAACCAACCAACTTATTGTTCTTCATGCTGTCATTAATCATTTCTATATATCTTGGCTCAAATATATTTAGTGGCACTGTTGTACGAGGAAAAATAATAAAATTGCTTAAAGGAAAAACAGAAATAATTTTAGGAAGATTTACCATAGATAAAATATACACTTATATGATATTATTTTAAATTAAATAATAACAAACATGCATAATCAGGAAATTATTTTAAAAAAAGCCGCAGCTTTAATTGAAAAAAAAAATTATACAGAAGCAAAATCTATATTATTAGGATTTATTGAAAATATAAAAAATATTAAAATTGATAATAGGTTTTATTATTACTTATATTTAGTTTTTGATGGATTAAGAGAAGTGCAGAAAGCTAAAAATTATTTAGAGAAATATCTAAAAATTAATAGTAACAATCATATAGCCCTTAATAACCTGGCTAACATTTTTCTCAAAGAAAAAAATATTATTAAAGCAGAAAAATTTTATTTAAAATCTATAGAAAACAAGAATGATTATCTAATAGCAATTATAAATATAGCAATATTTTACCAAGAAATAGGTAGACTTGAAGATTCTAAAAAATTTTATCTAAAGGCAATTAATCTATCTCCAAAACGAATATCAATTTATTATAATTTAAGCAAGATCGACAAAGAATTTATTGATGAAAAAAAATTAAAATATTTATCTGATATTATAAATAATGACAAAATAGAATTAATAGATATGGCGTATGGATATTTTTTATTAGCTGAACACGAAAGAAAAAAAAATTTTTTTAAGAGGGAGTTAGATCTATTAAAAAAAGCACATCGATACTTATTTGAAGCAGAATTAAATATTAATAATCAGAGTTTAAATTATTGGTTAAATGTTATTTCTAAAAAATATAATAGATTTAGTTTTATAAAAGAAAATAAAAAAAATGAGTTAATAAACATGAGTCCAATTTTTATAATTGGATTACCAAGATCAGGCTCAACAATAGTTGAGACTATGTTGTCATCTGGAAATTCGAAAGTAGAAAATCTCGGAGAAACAAATATACTTAATGGTGTTGTAGTTAGTACGCATAATGCACTTAAGAATAATGAAAATTCTAAAATAGATTTAGAATTAATTAACAATACGGTTTTAAAATTAATGAGGGATAGAAATTTTTTAACAACAAATAGTAAATTTTTTACCGACAAATCTTTAGAAAATTTTTTGTATATTGATATAATTTTAAAAATTTTTCCAAAGGCTAAATTTGTAAATACTTTTAGAAACATCGAAGATAATATTTTTGCAATTTTTCAATTGCCCCTTCCAAAAATTTCTTGGACTAATTCAATAGAAAGTATTTTAAACTACGTTGATAATTATTTAAAAATAATTAAATATTTTAAAAATAAATATCCTGATCAAATATTATCATTAGATCTTGAAGAATTAACAAAAAAACCTGAAGAAATTTCAAAAAAACTATTTTCTTTTTGTAATTTAAAATGGAATGAAGAAGTGCTTAATTTTTATAATAGAAAAGACTTGCACATAACAACAGCCAGCAACATTCAAGTTAGAAAAAAAATCAACAGATATGATTATGAAAAATATAGATATTATAAAGAATTTCTAAAAGCTTTTTCCGGCAAATATGATTGGATAGGTTAACAATAATTTTATTATTGATTACGATAAAAAAAACGTCTATTTATAATATTTTTATAAGCGGGTCTAGCTCATTGGTAGAGCGAATCGTTGCCAACGATTAGGTAGAGGGTTCGATTCCCTTGACCCGCTCCAATAAATTTATAAATGAATGATCTTTTAAATAAAAAATGTGTACCTTGTGAGGGTGGCGTTATACCCTTTGATATAAGCGAAATACATAAATATCAAAAAAGAGTAGATGGATGGGATGTAAAAGAAGATGAAAAAAAAATTTATTTTTTAGAAAAAAAATTTATTTTTAAAAATTTTATTAGCAGCCAAGATTTTATTAATAAAATTGGAAAAGTTTCAGAGGAAGAGGGTCACCACCCAGATATTTCTTTTGGATGGGGTTATGCCAAGATTATAATTACTACTCATGCTATAGAAGGATTGTCAGAAAATGATTTTATTTTAGCTGCTAAAATTGATCAGATTTTTAATGCCTAAAATGTCTTGTTTTAGAGAATATTAAAACTGTATCAGTTTGATTTGCAAATTTAATTATCTCTTTATCTCTGATTGATCCAGAGGGCTGTATTACAGCAGAAACACCTGATTGTACTAACTTTTCTATACCATCAACAAATGGAAAAAATGCATCAGAAGCTGCAACTATATCATCATTTAAATTTTGGAATTTATTCATTTTATCTATTGCAATTTGACAGCTATCAAGTCTACTGGGTTGTCCAGAACCAATACCTACAGTCGCTTCACTACAAGCTAAAACAATTGCATTAGACTTTACATATCTACATATATTGAAAGCAAAAATTAAATTTTTTAATTGAGACCTATTAGGTTTTCTTTTTGAAACAATCTTAAAATCTTCAATATTAAATTTCTTTATATCTTCAGATTGTGTGAGAATAGATTCATTAGTTGAATTAAATCTCATTAGATTTTTAATTGTAAAGGATGAAGCATCAATAAGACGTAAATTTTTTTTCTTTTTTAAAATTTTTAAAGCATTGTTATCAAAGCCATTTGCAATGATAACTTCTAAGAAAATATTATTGAGCTCTTTTGCTATAATATTGTTTATTTTATAGTTACATGAAACTATTCCTCCAAAAGCACTAATAGGATCGCAAGCCAGTGCTAACTTATAACTTTTTAATTTATCTTTATTAATAGAAACGCCGCTTGGGTTAGCGTGCTTAACAATAACAGTTCCTAAATTTTTAGGTAACGATTTAGAAATAGTTAGAGCAGAAAAAATATCATTGTAATTATTATAACTTAGTTGTTTACCATGAATTTGTTTAATATTTAAACTTGGATTTGTTGAATAAATTGCAGCTTCCTGATGTGGGTTTTCACCATATCTTAATTTTTCAATTAAATTTCCATAAATGATTTTTTTTCTTGGTAAATTATTATTTTTAATTTTATTAAAATAATTTGAAATTACTGCATCATAATAAGCTGTTTCAGAAAAAGCTTCTAAAGACATTTTTTCTCTAAATCCAATAGAGCTAGAACCCTTATTTTTTTCTATTTCATTAATTAGTTCATCATATTGATCTGAAGAAGTAATAACAGCAACATCATTATAATTTTTTGCAGCTGCTCTAACCATTGTTGGTCCCCCAACATCAATATTTTCTATGATTTTAAGATGGTTCGTTGTTTGCTCTAGAGTTTTTTCAAAGGGGTAGAAGTTAACAATTACAAGGTCTATTTCATCAAAATTATTTTTTTTTAAATCTCTAATATGATATTTGTTATTTCTTTTACTTAAAATTCCAGCATGAATCTTTGGGTGTAGTGTTTTTACTCTCCCACCAAGTATTTCAGGAAAATTCGTATAATCTGAAACTTCTAAGCATTTATACTTGAGTTTCTTGATTTCTTTGTAAGTGCCACCAGAGCTTATTAATTCAATTTTATATTTAGTTAAAATTTTTAAAAGATTTTTTAATTTTTTTTTATCAGAAACTGAAATTAATGCTTTTTTGATTTTTTTCATCATAGTTTTGTAATTTCCCACTTTATAGTCTGGTTTTTATCATTAGTCATTCCAGAAATAACTATATTTTGATTATCCACAAATGAATTTTTTTTACCAAAATATAACCCATCATCTATAGTCATATTATTATTATTAGAATTAAATTTCCATCCTTCACCATCAAGATCTATAAATATAGATTTATTATCTTGGGTCTTCATTATTTTAATATTAGGCTCTAAATGGAATCTAATTTCAAATTTTAAATTTTTAATATTTTTTTTTGAAATTAACTTATCATGCCCTACAAATTTTATTTGCTCAGGGTAAAATTCAATTTCCCGTTCATGAATTATTCCATATTGTTTAAAATAACCATCATGTGACGCATTAATTTTCCAATAATTTTTCTCAAATACAATATTTTTTTTTAATATTTTAACTCCAAAAGTAATTTCAGAACATTCATTTTTAGTTTTTTTAAATTTGCATGAAGATCTGTCATCTAAAATTAGCGTGCTATGCACTGCACTAGATTTTGACAATTCATTCAATTGGTGATTTTGATTTTGAAAATAACCTGAATTACAAATTAATTTTTTACCATTTGATATTATTTCAAGGGATAGAGCGCCAGCTTGATAGCTAGAAGAAAATTTTTTTTCAGGACTCGCGCCAATGTCCATGATTAATGAGATTTTTTTATCATTAAGATTTGCGTATCCCCCCAATTCACTACTTTGATTTTTAAAACTATACCCAAGTTTTTTTAAGTAATGATCAAAATCAAAATTATTTGTTTCATGGTTTCCATTAAAAAGTAAATCAACCTTGTTATTCTGCCAAGTGAAAGCATAGGCTTGACCCAAATAATATATATTTTCATTAATAATTTCGGGTATTTCACTTTGAGATTCTTTAAACCACTCTCTAATTAAAATAAAATATTTTAGGTAAAAACATAATTGTCTTATACTTCTTGATTTTGGAAAACCATCATTGTCAAAAGAGAATTTTGTAAGTTTTCTCAATAAGTTTAGTCCTATTTTTAAATGTTCATCTTTGTCTTGATATGATAATCCTATTAAAATAATAGCAGCACAACCTATCATTTTATCATCAACCCATTCTGATCGCTCAATTTCATTAATTAAATGGTTGATTTGTTTTTTTATTATTCCATTGAATTTTTTTTTATAATCAATACTGCTATCTTCATAAGTGAGCCTAGAATTAGAAGTCCATGCAATTATCCTTTTTGCAACTATATCAAACTCCCAACTCTTTGAGTTATATCGATGATTTTTATTTATCCACTGTAAAATTATATTTTGAGTATCTTTCTTTGAAGATTTTAAATCTAAACTAAATAACCAAAAAAAACTATTTAAATTTTTATAGTCTTTTTCTCTTAAGTTTTTGTTTTCCCAAATTTTATTAAATGAATAATTTTCAATATTAATTTTTTTTTTATCATATCTTATAAAAGAGTCTAAAAAATTAGGACTTGGACAATAATTTAATGAGCCAACAATAGAAGGTGTAATTTTTCTATTATAAATATTTGAAACTAAATACAAAAAGCGAATTTTTTTTTTAGAAAATGTATACGACCTATTAATAAAATTTAATAAATTATTAAAAATCATTATTTTAATGTGATTTTAAAAGATCTATATTTTTTTTTATATTTCCATTGTTACTCTTGAATATAGTAGTGCCAGAAACCAAAATATTTGCACCAGCTTCTATAGCTAACTTGTTATTATCAAAATTAATTCCTCCATCAATCTCAATATCAAATTTCATATTTTTTTGATCTTTCATTTTTTTTAATTCTCTAATTTTTTTCAAGACTTCAGGTATAAATTTTTGACCTCCAAAACCAGGATTAACACTCATGATTAAAATCAAATCAATTTCATCTAATAAATCTGTTATTAAATTAATTTTAGTTTCAGGATTTAAAGATACACCAACTTTTTTATTTAAACTTTTAATATGCTGAATTGAGTTTTTTAAGTTTTCTGTTGCCTCAGGATGTATTGTAATAATGTCAGCTCCAGCATCAGCGTAGTCCTTAATGTATTTATGAACAGGAGATATCATTAGATGAACATCAAATGGCAGTGTTGTATACTGTCTTAAAGTTTTAATAATTGGAGGCCCCATTGTAAGATTTGGAACGAAATGACCATCCATTACATCTACATGAATCATATCAGCACCACCTTCTTCCAGCCTTTTAATTTCATTTCCTAACTGACTAAAGTCAGCAGATAAAATCGATGGTGATATTTGTATTTTTTTCATTGATTACTACTTTAGTAGTATCAATTTTATTTTTAATTTGAATTAATTATTTACCAAAAATACGATAAATTTCTGAAGCTATTTCACTTTCTAAAGGAAAAGACAGCATTCCCATGACGGAATATCCCAATAGATAAGGCATTAGATAAAATCTGATCATATAAAAAAACCAAGCTACATAAAGTGGTACAAGAGGCTCTATGATAAATGAAGGTGTTATAGGTTTAAATATTTTTATTAAAGGATTTGTTAGTTTTACAAATGCTTTCATGAAAAAAAATTCTGAGTTTTCTCTTTGAAATATGTTCATTGCAACTCTTCCAATAAGAGTCCACATCACAACACCTAAAATATAATCAATTATAAGAATAAATGGGTGAATTTCTGGCATAAATATAAAAAGGAATTTTGTTTTTTAACTTCAATAAGGGGCGAAATAAATCGCCCCTTAATATAAATTTGATTAGTGTTGTTTTCCAAGAATTGCTTTACCACTTGGAATACGAAGCTCGTCAATCATGTCTTGAGTAGCTTTGTCTGGTGCTTTTGTTAGTAAACTAACAACTACCATAGAAACTAAACTAACCAATGATCCAACGATACCGAATGTAAGTTGAGTAATACCCCAGAATCCAGCTCCACCAGTACGTACCCAAATTAGATACCAAGTACCGGCTGCTAATCCTAGTAGCATTCCAGCAACAGCACCAGGACCATTAGCTCTTTTCCACCATACACCTAGTACAAGTGGGAAGAACAATCCTGACATCGCAAAGTCAAAAGCCCAGATTACTGAACCTAAGATACCTTGGATACCCATTGCGGCAATAGTTGCTCCAGCAAAACCAATTATTACAAGTAATACCCTTGCAACAATTAATCTCTTCGCAGCTTCTGCTTTTGGATCAATGATCTTGTAGTACAAGTCATGAGACAAAGCATTTGCGATTGCTAAGATCAAACCATCAGCAGTAGACATGGCAGCAGCCATACCTCCAGCGGCAACTAGACCTGAGATTACATAAGGTAATCCAGCAATTTCTGGAGTAGCTAACACAACGGCTTTACCACCCATGAAAAACTCATTTAATTCAAGAGTTCCATTTCCGTTAAAGTCGCTGACAAACATCAGGTTAGCTTGGTTCCAGTTTTGATACCAATCTATCGCTTGAACCTCAGCTATTGATTTACCAATAATCCCTGTTGAAAGTGTTGGATCAATCAGTGATAGTTTTGATAATGTCGCTAACATTGGCGCAGTTGAGTATAAAATGAAGATGAAAAGTAGCGACCATGCTACAGATCTTCTAGCTGATTTTACACTTGGAGTAGTAAAGTATCTCATCATAACGTGAGGCAAAGAAGCTGTTCCTGCCATCATACAAATTGCTAGAGAAATGAATCCCCAATTTGTTCCATTAACTGATGAGTGTGCTTTAGTTATTCCAGCTAAGCCTTTTGGTACCGTAGCTAAGTCGGCAGCAGAGTTTTTAACAAACCCAAACTGACCTTCTAGTTCAGCAATTCTAGCCACTTCATCTGCCAACATTAAATGTGGGAAGAATCCAGCACCCATTTTACTACTGATCCAGAATACAGGAAGTAAGTAAGCAATAATTAAAACTATATATTGCGCAACTTGCGTCCATGTAACCGCTCTCATTCCACCAAGCATTGAACACATCAATATACTTGCTAATCCAACATACACAGCAATTTTAAAAGGAATATCTAAAGCTACTGAAGCAATAGTTCCTGTTGCATTGATTTGTGCAGTCACATATGTGAATGAAGCTACTGTTAGTACTACTACTGCAGAAAGTCTCGCTGCATTACCACCATATCTTGTACCAACAAAATCTGGAACTGTGTAACAGCCAAATTTTCTTAAGTAGGGTGCTAATAAAGTAGATACAAGTATATAACCACCTGTCCACCCAACTAGCAACGCCATATAGCCATAGCCTTTGAAGTAAATACCACCTGCCATTGCAACGAATGATGCACCAGACATCCAGTCTGCCGCAGTAGCCATTCCATTAAATACAGTAGGTACTTGTCTCCCTGCTACGTAGTATGCATCCATCTGAAGTGTACGTGATAACCAACCGATTATCGCATAGATAGCAATGGTGAATACAACAAAAGAAATTCCTATTGCTTTTGCAGACATTCCCATTTGTTCAGCAATCGCCATTAGTATTATGAATCCTATAAAACCACCTGTATAGATTCCATAAACCTTTGGTAGATTGTCTATAAATTTACCTTTTATCATTAGCTATCCTCTCTTTCAGTAAACCCAAACTCTTCATCTATCTTCTCTTGTCTACCCGCAAACCAGAAATTCAAAATTACAAATGCTAATAATGAACCCTGACAAGTCATATAATATGACAACGGATAACCAAAAGGTCTAAAGCTAGATGCTTCCATTTCAGTTCCGAAAAAAAAGATGCCAATTGAGAATACAAACCAGATTGCTAAAACAATAAATAATAGCCCCCTAGTTTTATCCCAGTGCTTTTCTTTATTTGACATTTTTACTCTCCCTATAGGTTAAAAACAAAACCATACCCATAATGAGATAGATTGGAAGCCTTTAAATAGGTCGAATTGGTACCACTTTTGTAATATAAAAGAGATAAAAGGTAGGTAAAATTGCTTAAATATAAACTTAAAATAAAAGATATAAAACTTGAAGATTTTAGGGTTTATTTATTTGCTTTGTTTAAGGGAATTCTTCCAAAGAAAAAAATTAAAAATATTGAAGACCTTACACTTTTTATTCAAACAAAATCAGCCTGGGTATCACAGGTAACTTTATATAATTATTTAAAAACAAGAATGGGAACCAAGTGGGTATTGCATTTTGATGACGAAGTTTTTTTAGGATCTATTAACAAAGCCAAATGGAATATTTATGCAATATCACTTCAAGACCTTACTTTTTATAGCCTGTCATACTTAAATGTTTTTTGTAATTATGAAGACATGAGTAAAGCTAATGAAATTTATGAAAATATTTTGAATAAGGAAACAGAAAATGGAATGCCTGAAGAAATTATTTTACAAGCAAAAGCAAAATATACAGAACGATTAGAAAAAATTGATTGGAGCACATATTATAAATCTTGGCCATTTAATGAGAGTGCTCTAACTTTATATAAATGGGCACCAGTAGCCGAAGAATTAAAAACTTTAGATAGAAAAATAGTTTTAAATTCTATGATTTTAAAATGGGATAATATCAAAGATGAGTTTTCGAAATTGATTAAAATTTAAATATTTTTTCTATTATCAACTAAGCTCTGTACAACACTTGGATCAGCCAGAGTTGTTGTGTCACCTAACTGATTGTGCTCATTAGCAGCAATTTTTCTTAAAATTCTTCTCATAATTTTTCCAGATCTTGTTTTTGGAAGTCCAGGAGAGAAATGAATAATATCAGGTGTTGCAAGAGCTCCAATTTGTTTTCTTACCCAAAGTTTAAGATCTCTTTCAAGGTCTAAATCTGGATTTTCTCCAATATTTAAAGTAACGTAACAGTACAAACCATTACCTTTAATATCATGTGGGTAACCGACCACTGCAGCTTCCGCAACTTTTGGATGAGCAACAAAAGCACTTTCTATTTCAGCAGTTCCAAGATTGTGACCTGATACAATAATTACATCATCAACACGTCCTGTAATCCAGTAGTAGCCATCCTCATCTCTTCTAGCTCCATCTCCTGTAAAATATTTTCCATCAAATTGTGAAAAGTAAGTATCGATAAATCTTTGATGATCACCATAAACAGTCCTCATTTGTCCTGGCCAAGATTGAGAAATACACAATCTGCCTTCACCTGCTCCTTTTATTTCTTTACCATCTTTATTAACTATAACAGGCTTAATTCCATAAAATGGCTTAGTTGCTGAACCTGGTTTTAAATTTATAGCCCCAGTTTGTGGACTAATTAAAATCCCTCCTGTTTCAGTCTGCCACCAAGTATCAACTATTGGACAATTGGAATTACCAACGGTCTTATAATACCACATCCAAGCTTCAGGATTGATAGGCTCTCCAACAGTACCCAATAATTTCAAAGACTTTCTTGAAGTTTTTTTAACAGGTTTATCACCTTCTCTCATTAAAGCTCTAATAGCAGTTGGAGCTGTATAAAAAATATTAACTTTGTGTTTATCGATTATTTCCCACCATCTTGAGCTACTAGGATAAGTTGGGATGCCTTCAAACATAATTGTTGTAGCACCGTTAGCAAGTGGCCCATAAATTATGTAACTGTGGCCAGTAACCCACCCAATATCAGCTGTGCACCAATAAACATCTTTTGGTTTATAGTTAAAAATATATTGATGTGTCATTGAAGCATAAACCATATAACCACCTGTCGTATGCAAGACACCTTTTGGCTTTCCTGTTGACCCAGATGTGTAAAGAATAAATAAAGGATCTTCAGCATTCATTTCTTCAGGTTCGCAATGTTTTGGTACATCTTTAATTAAATCATTGAACCAAACATCTCTACCATTTTCCCAATCCACTTTATTACCTGTTCTCTTTACAACTATACATTTTTTAACATTTGGACAGCTTCTTAAAGCTTCATCGGTGATCTTTTTTAGAGGGATAATTTTTCCACCTCTAACTCCCTCATCTGCAGTAATAATATATTCAGACTCACAGTCATTAACTCTTCCAGAAATAGAGTCAGCAGAAAATCCCCCAAAAATAATTGAGTGAACAGCCCCAATTCTAGCACATGCTAGCATTGTTACAGCAAGCTCTGGGATCATGGTTAAATAAATTGTAACTCGATCACCTTTTTTAACTCCTAATTTTTTCAAACCATTAGCAGCTTTTGAGACTTCTGAGTGCAATTGTTTATATGAAATTTTTTTGGTATCTTTTGGATCATCACCCACCCAAATGATTGCTGTTTTATCTTTTTTGTCTTTAAGGTGACGGTCTATGCAGTTCGAAGAAGCGTTTAATGATCCATCTTCATACCATTTAATTCTAACATCCTTTTTACTGTACTTAACATTTTTAATTTTTTTATATGGTTTAATCCAAGTTATTCTTTTTCCTTCATTTTTCCAAAACTCATCATTATTTTTAATAGAGTTAGAATATTTTTTTTGATAATTTGTTTTATTTATTAAAGCACTTTTTATCCACTCAGGTTTAGTTTTAAAAACTAACTCTTGATTTTCAAATTTTCTAGTTACTTTTTTCTTAGACTTTACTTTTCTAGTTACTTTTTTCTTAGACTTTACTTTTCTAGTTACTTTTTTCTTAGACTTTACTTTTCTAGTTACTTTTTTCTTAGACTTTACTTTTCTAGTTACTTTTTTCTTAGACATTACTTTTCTAGTTACTTTTTTTTTAATTTTTGCTTTTGTTTTCTTTTTTTTTGGCATGAGATTTTTAAATACTACCCATCTTATTTAGGATTTTCCAGCTTTTTGAGTCTATCGACATCACTGACAGCCTACTTTGTTTAATAAGGGATAAATGCTTAAGAGCCTTATTTTTTTTAATATTTTCTAGTGTTATACTTTTTTTTAGTTTTTTTTTAAACCTAACTTGAACAGCTACAAATTTTTTTTTCTTGTCAGTTTTATCTAAAAAGGCTTCTTTTATAATTTCAACTATACCAACAATTTCCTTTCCAATATTAGAATGATAAAAGAAACAAAGATCCCCTTTTTTCATATTTTTTAAATTTTTGGCTGCTTGGTAATTTCGTACGCCATCCCATGGAGCGCCTTTAGCTCCTGATTTTTTTTGTTGATCAATTGACCATACATCAGGCTCAGATTTCATTAACCAGTATTGCATAATTAGTTATAACTACTTATATTAATTATATGCGTGAAGCTACATACTCATTTGCAAAAAAATTATTTAATGTCGAACAAATTAGGGAAATTAATAGTATTATAAAAAAAAATCTTAACGTTGATGCAAAAGATGCACCAGCAATAAGTGCAGAAAAGACCTCTGAAATAAAATTTTTAAAACTTGGAACAATACAAAGATTTATTTTTCCATTTATTGATTATTGTCATACTGCTAATATTTCTAGTTTTGGGTTTGATTTACATCAATTAACATCTCAAAAAATTTTAAATTATAATTCTTATAAAAAGGGAACTGAATATAGTTGGCACATAGATGCAACACCCAAATCACCCATAAAAGATATAAAGTTAACATGCCTACTAAATCTTTCAGAGGAAAAATATGAAGGAGGTGAGTTAATTTTATTTAAAGGTGAAGAAGTGATATGCAAAGAATTTAATGAACCAGGTAGTGCAATTGTTTTTCCTTCATTTACAAATCATAAAGTAAATAAATTAACTTCAGGCACTAGGCATACGCTAGCTTTATGGATGTCTGGACCTAAGTTTAGATAATACTTATTATAATTTTATACCAGCACCCTTTAAAAAAGCTGCATCTACATCTAGTGGCCATCTAGGTTTTGCTGGATGATCTAGTTCACTAAATTGGTTTAATTTAAATTTTTGCATACCGACCATTGCAATCATAGCAGCGTTATCACCACATAAATCAATTGGTGGAAAAATAGCATTAAAATTTTCTTCTTCACAAAGTTTTGTAAGAGTCTGTCTAATTTTTTTATTAGCAGCAACTCCTCCAGCAACAACAAATGTATTATTTTTATCTCCATTTATTTTTTTAAATTCATTAAAAGCAATTTTTGTTTTTTTATATAATATTTCCTCAACAGTTTTTTGAAAAGAAGCTGCAAGATCATATTTTTCTTGATCTGTTTTTATTTTTTTTACAATTCTAAGAACTGCAGTTTTAAGTCCAGCAAAAGATAAATTACATCCACCTTTGTTAAAAATTGGTTTTGGTAATTCATACTTATTAGGGTTACCTTTTTTTGCATACAATTCAATTTTGGGTCCTCCTGGAAATTCTATACCTAGCATTTTAGCTGTCTTATCAAATGCTTCACCAACCGCATCATCAATTGTGGTTCCTAATCTTTTATATTTTCCTAATTCATTCACACTTAGAAATTGGGTATGACCTCCAGAAATTAAAAGCAATAAGTAGGGGTAGTTTAGCTTAGCGTTAAGTTTTGGACTCAATGCGTGACCTTCTAAATGGTTAACAGCAATGAATGGTTTATTCAGCGAAGAGGCAATTGCTTTACCAAAACTTAATCCAACAGATAAGCAAACTATTAAGCCTGGTCCAGCAGTAGCTGCTACAGCATCAATATTCTCTATTTTAATTTTACTCTCATTTAGTGCTTTTTTTGTAATTAAGTCGATTTTTTCAATATGAGATCTAGCAGCAAGTTCAGGAACAACACCCCCAAATTCTTTATGAACATCTGTTTGACTTGAAACTATGTTTGATAAAATTATTGGCATACCATGCTTATTTTCAGTCACTATAGAAGCTGCTGTTTCATCACAGCTTGATTCAATTCCTAGAATTAAGGGTTTTTTATTCATTAAATAATTTTTAGTAATAATATAATCTCAATACAAGTATGAAGTATAAAGCAATTAAATGAAAAATAAAAAAATTATTATAGGCTCAAGAGGAAGTAAATTAGCACTGATCTATGCTGAAAAAGCTAGAGAAAGAATCTTAAGCTACACAAAAAACTTTGGAATTGAAGAGGTGGCCGTTAAAGCAATTGTTACTAAAGGTGACCAAGTACAAGATCAAAGGTTATCAGAAGTGGGTGGAAAGGGACTTTTCTCAAAAACTATTGAGCACGAATTATTAGATAATAAAATAGACATAGCAGTTCATGCACTAAAGGATATGCCTTCTGAAGAAACCAAAGGGTTATTGACAAATTGTTTTTTGGAAAGAAATGATCCAAGAGAAATTTTAATTAGTAGAGACAATAAAAATTTAAAAGACTTAGCCCCAAATGCAATTGTTGGGACCTCTTCATTTAGAAGAGAGTTTCAGATAAAGCAAATAAGAAAAGATCTGGAGTGCAAACTAATAAGAGGCAATGTTGATACAAGATTAACATACCTTTATGATAATTTATATGACGCAATTATTTTATCTTATGCAGGAATTAATTCTTTAGGGTTAGATAAGAATATATCCCAAACTTTTTCTACTACAGAAATAATACCTTGTGCAGGTCAGGGAGTAATTGCCTTACAATGCAGAAATAATGATGAAGAGCTAATTCAATTACTAAAAAAAGTTAATCACCAATCAACACATAATTCCATAAAAGCTGAAAGAAATGTTTTAAAAATTTTAGAAGGAGATTGTGAAACGGCAGTAGGAGTATTCGCTAGTATTGATGGTGAAAAGATTAATCTTGAGGCAGAGCTTTTTTCATTAGATGGTAGCGAAAGGTTTCATTTAAAATCATCTGAAAATGTAGATAAAGCTGACGAATTAGGAATAGAGATGGGAAAAACTCTCAAAAAGATATCTAATAATTCTTATAAAAAATAATATGCATATTTTACTCACACGTCCCCTAGAAGATTGTCATGAAATGATATTAAAATTTCAATCTCTTGGTCATGAAGTTTCTCACTTACCTCTAATAAGTATTGAGCGGTTAAAATATGAGAACTTAAATTATTCTGAGTTTAGAGGGGTTATTTTTACAAGTGCTAATGCTGTTAAATTTTTAGATATAAAAAGTATTGATAAAAAAATAGCATGTTTTTGCGTTGGAAGTGCCACTGAAAAGAAAGCTAGAAGTGGTGGTTTTCAAAATGTCTTTGCTGCTGATGGAAATGTAAATAATTTAAAAGAATTAATCTTACTAAATTTTAACTCTTCCGAAGGAAAGCTCCTTTATATTAGCGGGGAAGCCATCTCTAGCAATTTAGATCAGGATTTAATTTCAAATGGTTACACTGTAGAACGAGTGATTAATTATAGAGCCAACCCAATTGAAAAGTACGATGAAGACTTTATTGAAAAAATAAAATTAAAAATTCCAGAAATCATCTATATATACTCACAAAATTGTGCCATTAACTTTTTAAAAATAATTAAGAATTATCAGCTAGAAACCCTATGGATGAATACTAATTTAATGTGTATTGGAGAAAAATCTTCTTCAATTCTTAATGAAATTAAATGGAAAAAAATTTTCCTTTTTAACCCTGGAGAAGAAGAATTTTTGCTATATAAAATTTAATTATGGACATATTTAATAATTTTAGTGACCTGTTTATCTCTGTTTGGTCTAATGGAATTCGTGGAGTTGATATTTTTCAAATACTTATTGGTATAGGAATATTTTTTATTTTCTTAGTTTTTAGAGGAATAATAAGTAAAGTTATTATTAAAAGACTAGAAGCCATCGCAAAGAGAACTACAAATAAATTAGACGATACTTTTGTTCATGCAATGGTAGGACCTGCTAGATTTTTACCAATTGTTTTGGGATTTTTTATTGCGAGTTACTATATGTCTTTTGGCGAAGATGCTAGAGCTGTAGTTGATACAATTAACAGAACACTGATCACTATTTTAATTTTCTGGTTAATCCATCAAATTGTTGAACCAATTTCTTATATATTGAGTGGATTAGATAAGATGTTAACTCGTGAGTTAATTGGATGGATTATTAAATCTTTAAAAATTTTAATTTTTATTTTAGGTTTAGCAGCTGTTCTTGAACTTTGGGGTATAAAAATTGGACCAATTATTGCAGGACTTGGTTTGTTTGGTGTTGCAGTTGCGTTAGGTGCACAAGACTTATTTAAAAATTTGATTTCAGGAATTTTAGTTTTAGTTGAAAAAAGATTTAAGATAGGGGATTGGATTTTGGTAGAAGGTATCATTGAAGGAATCGTTGAAAAAATTGGTTTTAGATCAACAGTTTTAAGAAAGTTTGATAAATCCTTAGCTATAATTCCTAATTTTCAGTTTGCAGAAAATGCAGTTATAAACATTAGTGAAACAACTAACTGGAGAATAGATTGGGCAATAACTCTTCAATACGACACTACAGTTGAGCAGCTAAAAAAAATAAGAAATGAAATTGAGGATCATATTAAGAAAAGTAATGATTTTGACAATACTGTAGGAGTTGCAGTTAGAGTTGAAAAATTTTCAGACAGTTCTATTGATATGAGAGTTAGATGCTTCACTAGCTCTAACAGTTTTTCAACATGGTTAGAAGTCAAAGAAAAACTTGCAATTAAAATAAAACAAATTGTAGAAGGAAATAGAGCAGCGTTTGCTTTCCCAAGCCAGTCAATTTATATTGAGAAGAAATGATAGCTATTTTTTATTTAGCACTTCAGATATTAAAACTTTATTCCTACATAGTTATAGCCAATGTGGTTATTAGTTGGCTAGTTGCATTTAACGTTTTAAATACCCAAAATAGATTTGTTTATTCTATTTTAGAGATGACTTATAGATTAACAAATCCAGCACTTAATAAAATAAGAGGTTTTTTACCTAATTTAGGATCACTAGACATTTCACCAGTAGTATTACTTTTATTGATTTGGTTTATAGAAATGTGTATGAAGCTGTACATTGCACCAATTATCTTTTAAAGAGCCCTTATGATTTTAATAGATGGAAAAAAAATAGCAGCTGAACTTAGAGAAGAATTAAGACAAGAGGTTGTAGAGCTTAAATCTAAACACAATAAAGTCCCTGGACTTACTGTTATCTTAATCGGAGATATGGCACCTAGTCAAATTTATGTTCGTATGAAAGAAAAAGCAGCGAATGAAGTTGGATTAAGATCTGAAGTAATCAGATACCCAGAAGCTGTGGAAGAAAAAACAGTATTGGATAAAATTAAAGAACTTAATAAAGATGAAAATATTTCAGGAATTTTAGTTCAATTACCTTTACCAAAACATATTGATAAGCAAAAAGTTATTGAAACTATTTTACCAGGAAAAGATGTGGATGGGTTTCACCCAATGAATGTCGGTAATCTTTCATCTGGTTATGAAAGCTCAGTCCCTTGCACTCCTTTAGGATGCTATTTAATGATTAAAAAAATTGAACCAAATTTAGGTGGTAAAAAAGCGGTTATGATTGGTAGATCAAATCTAAATGGTAAACCAATGGCACAGTTGCTTTTAAAAGAAAATTGTACCGTAACAATTACTCATTCTAAAACAAAAGATTTAAAAGCTGAATGCCTAGAAGCAGATATTATTGTAGCTGCTGTTGGTATTCCTGAGCTTGTAAAAGCAGATTGGGTTAAAAAAGATACAATCGTTATTGATGTTGGTATTAACAAAACGGATAAAGGGATCGTAGGCGATGTTGCATTTGATGAAGTTTCAAAAGTTGCAAAAGCTTTAACTCCAGTTCCGGGTGGTGTAGGACCAATGACCATTGCTTGCTTGTTAAAGAATACTATTGAGTGTTTTAAAAGATCTCAAAAATAAAGATCTAATTATAATTGATAAAGTTTTTAATTTTCTTATTCTTAATTATTATTTATAACTCTTCAATAATTGCTATGGAAAAAAAACCTCATCATCATTTACCAGATGGAACTTTTAGAAACCCAGAAGGATCACCCGTTAGAACTAGCAAGGCCAAGTTTTCATATACACAATTCATTAAGCTGAAAAAGAAAATAGACATGACTGTTCCAAAAGAACACGTTGTTGATAAAGAAAAAGTTTTATCTGATTTAGCAAAGTATAAAAATGAGGATTATATTGCTTGGATTGGTCATGCTACTTACTTAATTAAGTTAGGAGATATAACAATTATTACTGACCCTGTATTTTCAAAAAATGCAGGACCTTTAATTTTTGGCCCAGATAGATTTACTGAGCCTGCCCTAGATTTAAATGAAATTCCAAAGACTGATTTATTGCTATTAACACATAATCATTATGATCATCAAGATATGGGAACTATTAGAAAATATCCGTTTAAAGATACAAAAGTTTTAACACCTCTAAATCTTGGAAAATATTTTACAAAAAATAAATTTAAAGATGTAAATGAAATGGATTGGTACGAAGAAATCAAAGTTAATGAAGATTTAAAAGTAACATTACTCCCAGCAGTTCATTGGTCTAAAAGGAGCTTAACAGATATGAATAAAACACTCTGGGGAAATTTCTTAATTGAATACAAAAGTAAAAAAATACTTTTTGCTTGCGATACTGGTTATGGAAATATTTATAAAGAATTAGGTGAAAAATATGGTCCAATTGATTTAACAATGATTAATATTGGAGCTTATGACTTTAAACCTATGTTTGATAAATCGATTTATCACACAACACCAGAAGAAGCTTTAAATGTAGCTAAAGATTTAAGAAGTAAAAAAGTTATGGGAACACACTGGGGAACTTTTGTTTTATCTCTAGAACCCATCATGGAACCACCTGTACGATTTAAAGCAAGTGCTGAAAAATATGGTTTTAAAAAAGATGATGCTATTATCTTTAAAATTGGAGAAATAAACTCTTTGAAAAATATTTTATCAAATTAAGATTAATTTTTTATTGATTCCTAATCAGAGGATAAACTTTTGGGTTTAAATATTTTAAATTTGTTAACATGATTAAAGCTAATGTTATCAAACCAATACCTCCACTAATATTAAATAGTATTTGCAAATCCAATTGCCAGACTAATTGAAAGATGTTTTCAATAACATAATAAGAACCAATTATAGCAAAAAATATTGCGATTAGTATTACTGAAAAAAATATTAAAATAAACTCTATAACAGAAGATAGAATAATTTCTTTTTTTGAAAAACCTAAAATTTTAAAAACTAAGTTTTGAAATTCTTTAATCTTACCTTGTACAATAATTGCACTAGAGATAACAATTAAGCCTATAATAATTGTAATTGCTGAAATTAAAATTACAGCGATAAAAACTTTGTTTAATATATTAGTTACCTTTTTAAGATAATCAGCAATTCTTATAATTGAAATACTTGGTAGTATTTCTAATAGTTTGGTTTCTTTGAATTTTGTTTGATCCTCAAATTTAGCTGTTGCTAAATATTCGTGTGGAATAGTGCTTGCAAATTGTGGATTGAACAACATAGCAAAATTTATAGATAAATCTCGATAATCAACTGCTCTAAAATTAATTATCTTTCCTTCAATCTCTCTTCCATAAATATTAAGTGTAAAAATATCTCCCAATTTTATATTAAAATCTTTTGCAACTTCACTATCTAATGAAATCTGAAGTTTGTTAGGTTTCGATAGATCCCACCATTTACCTTCAGTTATTGGATTGTCTTCAGGAACCTCAGCGGTCCATGATGAACGCCTATCACTTCCAATTACCCAATAACTATTATTATCTTTTTTAATATAAGTTCTTGGATCTATTCCATTAATCTTAACAATACCTGTTGCAACTAAAGGCACTATTTCTAATTTTGCATTAGAATCCATTTCAATAATTGCACTTTCAAATAAATCTCGATCAGAATTCTGTATCCCAATAAAAAAATAATCAGGTGCGATCTCAGGAATAGATTTTGCAATTTCTCTTTTAAAATTTGTACCAACCAATGCTAGTGTTAATAATAAAGTTACACCTAAACCCAAAGACATAATTGTGATTGGAGTAATACCTTTCGTTTGAGTAATATTCTTAATTGAAACTTTAAGTGGGATATTGGACATATTTTTTAAACTTTTTAGTAAAAAAACAATAAATTTAGAAAGTAAAAAAAATACAATTAAGCAAATGAAAAAAGCTAAAAAATAAACCAAACTATACAAAGGTCTTGCTGAACCAATCACAAATAACATCATTAAAGCTGATAAAAATAATAAACTTACAAAGATAGATTTTTTTGAGTAATAAAATTCTAAATTTTGAAATACATTTCTAAATAAGTTAGAGGCTTTTACTTGATCAATTGCATTAATAGTTGGAATGGAAAAAATGATTAGTACCAACATACCAACAAGGAATATCTTAATAAAATTAGTTAATGAAAATAAGGGTTTAATATTTAATCCTAGACCTTCAGATAAATATATATCAGCCACTGGAACTAGCAAAAAACTTAGCACATAAGAAGCGACACTTACAAAAGTAAGTAAAATTAATAATTGTAGATAATATATTGTCTTTATATTTAATGAAAAAAACCCCAAAGCTTTCTTTACTGCAATAGACATATTGCTTTGATTAATAAAAGATAGAAGAGTATTTGCGATACCAATACCAGCAATTAACATAGCGCTAATAGATACAAGGGATAAAAATTGTGAAAAGTTATCAATTACTCTTCTAAGACCGCTAGCTGAATTTTCAGGATAACGCAGTCTTACCGCTAGATCATCTTTAAATATTTCTTTAATTTTATTTCTAACTACCTTTGTATTATCTCCTTCATTAAACTTAACCTTATATTCATAATTTAAAAAGCTACCCAAACTATTAAGCTGTAATAGTTCTAAAGTTTCTTTACTTGTTATTGCAAAATCACCAAATGCTACAAAGCCACTAACATCAGGTAATGATTTTATCACTCCAACAACTGTAAATAATTGATTTTGAACTTTAATTTTTTTATTTATTTTGAGATTTAAAGTTTTAAAAATATTTTCATTAACAATAATGGTATTTTTTTCTTGATGAATTCTATCCATTGCTCCAACTGGATCATGAACAACTTCTCCATATAGTGGATATTTTTCATCAACTGTTTTAATTCGAGTAAATAATAACTGATCGTTATCATTTATTGCTGAGACCATGGTTGTAAATTCAACCATTGAAGAAACTGTTGTAAACTCTTTTACTTTATCTATTAACTCTAAATTTCCCTGAACTCTATTGTAATCAATTTCAACATCTCCCCCCAATAAAGACTTAGCATTATCATCTAGTTCTTTTTTTAAACTGTCTTCAATAGTTAAAATTGCACTTAAAATAAAAAGACTGATAAATAAAGTGAGAATAATACTAAAAATTTTACGATAGTTTCTAACAAGATCTCTAAACGCATATTTTAAAATTAAATTAAATTCAGAAATTTTAAACAATTTTTCCATCTTTAATCTTAATTCTTCTTTTTGCTTTATTAGCTAGTTTAGGGTCGTGAGTTACCATAATTAAGGAAGAACCTTCTTCCTTGACGTACTTAAATAATATATTTGATATCATTACTGAGTTTTCGCTATCCAGATTACCAGTTGGTTCATCAGCTAATATTAATTGAGGTTTCATGGCTATTGCTCTTGCTATAGCTACTCTTTGTTGTTCCCCACCTGATAATTGACTTGGCAAATTATTAAATCTGTTCTTTAATCCAAATCGATCTAATAATTCTTTTGCTTGTTGTTCAGGGTTTTTAAGTTTGTTTAGCTCCAAGGTTAAAGCAACATTTTCAACTGCTGTATAATTTGGGATTAAATAAAAAGATTGAAATACAATTCCAATATTTTTTCTTCTTATTTTTGAAACTTCATCCTCAGAAATAGTAGTCAAATCTTGATCTTGGAAATAAATTTTCCCCGAGGTTGCTTTTTCTAAACCTCCAATTAACATAATCAAACTAGTTTTTCCTGAGCCACTTTCACCAACAATAGAGATAGTATCTTTTTTCTTTGTTGTTAAATCAACATTGTTTAAAACTTTTATAGTTTCTTTGTTAGTTTGGTATTTAAGATTAATGTTTTTTAATTTAAGAAGAGTGCTCATGAATAAAAGTTTTATTATTAAAATAATTATATTCTGTCTAGTTGCTATAAAAGTATCTGCAATAGAAAAAATTGTATTATTTGGTGATAGTTTGATGGCTGGGTACGGCTTGAATAATGAACATCATTTATCGGTAGTTTTACAAGAAAAATTAATATTGGAAGGTTACAAAATTGAAGTAGTCAATGGCAGCGTTTCTGGAAGCACCTCTTCTGGTGGTGTAAACCGAGTTGAATGGACACTATCAGAGCCTAATATTGATTTAGTAATTTTAGGTCTTGGAGCAAATGATATGCTAAGAGGTATTCTGCCCAAAGAGACTAAAAATAATTTAGAAAAAATAATAAAAACTGCACAAGGCAAAAATATTAAAGTAATTTTGGCAGGCATGATTGCACCAACCTCTTATGGGATTGAATATAAAAATAATTTTGATCAAATTTATCCAGATTTATCAAAGCAATATAATCTACCATTGATACCTTTTTTGCTAGAAGGTGTTGCTTTAAAACCTGAATTAAATTTAAGTGATGGAATACATCCAAATGAAAAAGGTACAATTATTATTAGCAAAACTTTACAGAAAATAATTTTAAAAAATATTTCATCAAATTAAGATTAATTCTTTTCCATTAACCATAAAGCATTTTCACTTAAAAAAAAAATTTTACCATTAGTTGGATGAACTTGAATATCTCTTATTCTACCAATTTTGTTTTTAAATATAATGTCTTCTCTGACATTAGCAAGATTACTAAATTTTAATTTCCTTAAAGATTTATCTTTTAATGAAGTAACTAGTGCATGCCCATTCCATTCTTTAAACTCATTTCCTTTATAAATTGTAATAGCACTAGTAGCTATGGAAGGTACCCAATATTGGATCGCTTTAGTAAAACCTGGCTTCCATTTAGGACCTATCTTTGTTCCTGAGTAATTTTTTCCTCCCCAGCCTAAAATTTTCCATCCATAATTTTCTCCCTTTTTAGCTTCTCCAAACCAATCGCCACCTCTTGCTCCATGATTACTTAAATATATTTTTCCATCATAATCGGAGAGAGTTAAACCTTGTGGATTACGAACACCTATTTGATAAATCTCAGGTAACCAGTTTTTCTTACCCTCAAATTTTGGATTATCTTTTGGAATACTACCGTCAGTATGAATTCTAATAATACTACCAGGGTGTTTTGTGGAATCTTGAGCAATCATGCCTTGGCCTCGTTCGCCAGCTGATGCATAAATATAATCACCCTTAATTGCTAATCTCGAACCAAAATGATAACCAGAATCTATTGGAGGGTTTGCTTGAAAAATATTCTTAAAATCTAATTCTTGTTTATTTAATTGTGCTTTTGCAATTGATGTACTTGTTTTCGAATTCCCCCTATTTTCTGAATAAGAAATCCATAGTGTATTATCTTGGTGAATAATATCTAATAATCCACCTTGGCCAACTTCTAGAAAATTAAGATTATGTTTAATCTCTGTAACTTCTTTTAAAGTAATATTAACAATTTTAATTTTTCCACTTTTTTCAGTAATAATGATTTCATTATTATTAATAAATGAAGATCCCCAAGGTTCATCTAACTCTATTATTTTAGTGAATGTATAATTGTTGGAGTAGCTTTTTGAGGCGAATAAAAGAAAAAAAATTATGAATAAAAAATATTTTTTCACCTTAAGAAAGTTTTGATCTACCACCATCAACGGCTATTATCTGTCCAGTAATCCAAGAACTCTCTTCAGTAATTAAAAACTTAGCAAGCGCTGCAGAATCTTTTCCTTCACCCAATCTTTTAAGAGGATGAGCTTTAGCAATTCCTTCTGCAATGGCAGGATTTTTTAACATTGGCTCTGCGATTTTAGATTTTGATAAACTTGGTGCAATACAATTTACCCTAATATGTGGAGCAAACTCAGCAGCCAGTGTAACAGTTAATCCTTCAACAGCAGCTTTAGCAGAAGCAATAATTGTGTGATTAGTAAAACCTCTTTGAGCGGCAACAGTTGAAAATAAAACTACTGAACCTTTGTTCTTTTTTAAACTTTCTTGAAATCCTTTTATAGCCTCAATAGCTGAGTAAAGGTTTAGTTTCATACATTTGTTCATGTCAGCCTCAGTTACCATTCTTAATGGTTTTAAATCAATAGATCCTACACAATAAGCAATACCCTTAATTTCATTAATATCTGATTTTATTTTTTCTATAAACCCATCTTCTAAAACATCAGCAACCGTATAAGAGCAACCCAATTTTTCTGCAATTACTTTAACTTCACTTTCATTTCTTGCAACTAGATGAATATCATTGCCTGAATTTTTTAATTGTTCAGCTAAGCTAGAGCCAACAGAACCTGTCGCACCAAAAATAAGATATTTTTCTGACATATAATTTTTATTTAGTTATATTTAACTATGAAATTGTTTTTTATACTTGGCAATCAATTATTTCCATTAAAATACGTAGACCGCTTCAAAAAGGAACACTCTTTTTACATGGCAGAAGACTATGAGCTATGTACTTATGAAAAGCATCATAAGCAAAAGATATTGCTATTTCTATCTTCTATGAGGTCTTATGCAGACATGCTTAAGGTGAATAAGTACAAAGTTGAATATTCTAAAATTGAGGACAAAAATTTTAAAGACACTTATTTTAAGAAATTAAAAATTATCATTGACCAAAAAAAAATTACTGAGATTTCAAGCTTTGAAGTTGAGGATAAATTTTTTGAAAAGAAAATTTCACAATTTTTAAAAAAAGAAAAAATTAACTGGAATATTGTTCAAACTCCAATGTTTCTAAATTCAAGAGATGAGTTTAAAAATTATTTAGCAAAATCAAAAAAACCTTTTATGGCAACATTTTATAAAGAGGTTCGTAAAAAATCTGGAATATTGATGGGGGCAGATGGAAATCCTATTGGAGGTAAATGGAGTTTTGATGAAGATAATAGAAATAAGCTACCAAAAGATATTTCAATAACAAAATTTCCAAAAATTAATGAAACCAGTCATACTAAAAAATTAAAACCTATTATTGAGAAATTATTTAAAGATCATCCTGGTAGCACTAATGATTTTTGGCTTGCAACTGAATATGCTGATGTTGTTAAGCTTTTAGATTTTTTTATTAAAGAAAAATCAAATTTATTTGGTGACTATGAAGATGCTGTTAATCAAAAAGACAATATTTTATTTCATAGCGCTTTAAGTCCATACATTAATTTAGGATTGATAACTCCTGAGATTATCATTCAAAAAATTTTAGAATTTCATAAAAAACATAAAATTAGAATGAACTCACTCGAAGGTTATATTCGTCAGATAATAGGCTGGAGAGAGTTTATGCGTGGAATTTATCAAGGGTATTCTGATGAAATGGAAACTAAAAATTTTTTTAAACATAATAGAAAAATGAAAAAATCTTGGTATGAGGGCACAACTGGTTTGCCTCCATTAGATTATGCAATTAAAAATGCTGTTAATCATGGCTGGTCCCACCATATTGAGAGACTGATGATTTTATCAAATATAATGAACCTTTGTGAGGTTAAGCCAACGACTGTTTACAAGTGGTTTATGGAAATGTTTGTGGACTCATCTGACTGGGTGATGGTTCCTAATGTTTATGGAATGGGTTTATTTAGTGATGGAGGTATTTTTGCAACGAAACCATACATTTGTGGATCAAGTTATTTTATGAAGATGATGGATTTTAAAAAAGGGGAGTGGTGTAATACGATGGATGGCCTGTACTGGAGATTTATAAATAAAAACAGAAAATTTTTTTTAAAGAACCCTAGATTATCAATGATGGTTTATGTTTTTGATAAAATGAAAGATGAAAGAAAAAAGATGATTTTATCCGAAGCTGATAAATTTATTAAACAAAATACTTTTTAATGAAAAAAGAAAACTTGCCTTCAAAGGTTTGTCCTGTTTGTAAAAGACCTTTTGTTTGGCGTAAGAAATGGAAGCTTAATTGGGATAAGGTAAAGTATTGTTCCAAGAAGTGCTCTAAGTGATCTACTTATCTTTATTTGCTATATCTTTTTTAGCTGCAACCATTTTACCATTTTCATCTGAGCTCACATTGGCAGGATTAATTGCAACATCCAATTATGATAATTTATTATTATTAATCGTTGCAAGCTTTGGTAATATTTTAGGGTCAGTTGTTAACTGGGCTCTAGGATTTTATTCAAGAACTCTTACTACAAGAAAATGGTTTCCATTTAAAGAAGCACAAATAAAAGGATCATCAAAATGGTTTAGTAAATTTGGTAAATGGTCATTATTATTTGCCTGGGTGCCAGTTATTGGAGATCCACTAACATTAGCAGCAGGATTATTTAGGGTTAGATTCGTAGAATTTGTAATTCTAGTAACTATTGGGAAATTCAGCAGGTACTTTTTAATTTATTATTTTATTTGACAATTATAGAAAAAAGTGGTGATATCTAGTTGCGCTGAGTTAAGTTAAATTGCAGAGCGCTTTACAAATCCTGCTAAAGCGACACTTCAACCACCGCTTTAGACAGGTGGTTTTTTTTTATCTTTTATAAAATTAAGCCGGGCAGTTGAACCATATTGTGCGCCCTGCATTTGCTTAAGCACTAAAAAGGAGAAAAGAGACCTATGAACTTAACCCTCTTGTTAGAATGTAACCTTTTTTCTCCAAAAAAGATGGAGAAAAAAAATGAGTACAAATAGACTAAAAGAAAGATTAGATAAAGGACCCGTTATATGTGCAGAAGGTTTTTTGTTTGAAATAGAAAAACGTGGGTATATGGCATCTGGTGAATTTGTTCCGATGGTATCCCTAGATCATCCTGAAGTGTTAGAAAATTTACATAGAGAATTTCAGCATGCAGGATCTGATATTGTTGAAGCCTTTACTTATAATGGGCATAGAGAAAAAATGCGCGTGATAGGTAAAGAAGAACTTCTTGAACCTCTAAACCGTTCAGCATTAAAAATTGCTAAAAAAGTAGCACTGGATACTCCCAAAGGATCAAAACCAAATTTGATGGCAGGTAATATCTCTAATTCAAACATTTGGAAACATAACGATTCTCAATCTCAAAAAGAAGTTGAGGGAATGTTTTCTGAAATGATTGGTTGGGCCGTTGAAGAAGGGGCTGACATGTTAATTGGTGAAACTTTTTATTATGCTGAAGAAGCTTTTAAAGCAGTTGAGATTATGAAAAAAACTGGTTTACCAACAGTATTAACAATATCTCCAATGGGTGAAAATAAAATGAGAGATGGAAAATCTGTTGTTGATACCTGTAAAGAGCTTGAACAGCGTGGAGCAGATGTTGTTGGTTTAAATTGTTTTAGAGGGCCAGCAACCATGTTGCCCTTTTTAAAAGAGATTAGAAAAGCAGTTAAATGTCATGTTGGAGCTTTACCTATTCCTTATAGAACCAGTGAAGATTACCCAACATTTTTTAATCTACCAGATAGAAGTAATTGTCAATGTCCATCACCACATGGAAGAACATTTCCTACAGCTCTAGATCCACTTCTTTGTAATAGATATGAAATAGGTCAATTTGCAAAATGGGCAAATATTTTAGGAATACATTATCTTGGAGTATGCTGTGGAGCAAACCCAATGCTGATTAGAGAAGTTGCCGAGTCAGTTGGCTTAACTGTTCCAGCAAGTAAATATAGAGAGAAGATGGAAAATCATTTTATGTATGGAAAAAATAAAAGAATTCCAAAACACATGACTGAATACGGAGATAAAGCATAAATTAGATAATTAAAGTTAGCTACCTAGGCTTACTAAGGTTAGGTAGCTAAATTATATAATTATATAGTTAAAATATTGTTATAGAACTCATTCTAAAATACTATAAATTAGCAATGAATATAATTGTCTTGCAGCACATCAAAATTGAAGATCCTGGATACATAAAAGATCTTATGTTGGATGATGGATTTAAACTAACTACAATAGAGTTGGATGAAGGTGAAAAAATTCCAAGTGATCTAAATAAATTTGATGGAATGTTTTGCATGGGTGGCCCAATGGATACTTTTATGGAGCAAGAATACCCATGGTTAATTGAAGAAAAAAAAGCAATTAAAGAATTTGTTGTAAATTTAAAAAAACCTTATTTAGGCTTTTGTTTAGGCTGTCAGTTATTAGGAGAAGTTGTGGGTGGCAAGGTAGTAAAATCTAACCCAGCAGAAATTGGAATAATGGATATAAATTTTACTAAAGAAAAAAATGAAGATATTTTATTTTCAAAATTTCCAAAACAAATTAAAAGTTTACAATGGCATTCCTATGAAGTTCAAGGAATAGATGATAATAAAGATGTTACTTTGTTGGCCTCATCACCTGTAACAAAATATCAAATTTTTAAATATCAAAATCATGCTTATGGAATTCAGTTTCATATCGAGATTAAAGACACAACAGTTAATGAGTGGGGCTGTGTGCCTGAGTATAAAAAAGCTCTTGAGGATCAATTAGGTGAGGGTGCGTTAGAAAAATTTGATCAAGCTGCAAAAAATAATATGACTGATATGAACAAATATTCAAAAACACTCTACGAAAATTTTAAAAAAATCTTAATTTAAATTGTAATATTGTTTTAAAGAGATAGATAAACCATATGTCAGAGATTTTTATTCAAACTTTTTTTCTATACTTTATTGTTATTGATCCACTGGGAAATACTCCATTGTTTTTAAGTATTACTCAAAATATGGATACTAACAAAAAGATAAGAATAGCTTTAAGCGCAACAATAATAGCTTCAATTATATTATTATTTTTTGCATTACTTGGAAGTGCATTACTAAGTTATTTAAATATTTCTTATCCAGCATTCACAATTGGTGGAGGAATAATTTTGTTGATAATTGCAATAGAGATGCTGTTTGACAAGCGTCAACAAAGAAAAGAAGAAGATATAGATCTTAACTCTGATAATGTTAGCATTTTTCCTTTAGCAACTCCTATAATTGCAGGGCCAGCAGCTATTACTTCAGTAATAGTCTCAGTCTCAGATATTGGAACTAATTTTACTAACCAAACTGTAGGAATGATTTCATTAGTATCTGTTTTATTTTTAACTTTTATAATTTTTTTTATAGCTTCAAAATTTTCTAAAATAATAAATAAAAAAATAATTGGAGTTATTTCAAGAGTGGTAGCTATTATTCTTGTTGGATTGAGTGTGCAATATATTTTAGATGGTATTAAAACCTTTTTAGCTTAATTAAAATTAGCAATAATTTTAGGAATATAATTTTTAAAATTAAAAAAACCTTTATTACAATATTGCCAAGAAAACCGATCTAATTTTCTATATAAAAATTTTATGTTTTTTAATTGATTATTTTGAATGAAGTCTAAATTTTCACCAACAGTTGGATAAAGAGCATAAACTTCTTCAGTAATATTTTTTAAATCATTAATGTTAATAGTTTCACAATTAATTGATTTTTCTTCCAATCTTGTTTTTTGATCCTCTAAAAGATTAGCCTTAAACTTCAACACTTTTTCACTCAATTTGATAGTTCTATTTGTATCATTCAAGACTAACAAAATTTTTTTAAATTTATGTTCTTTAAAATCAGAAAATTCAAAAGTCATATTATTTTCAAATATTAATAAAGTTTGATCCTCTAAAATTTCAGAATTTAAAAAATCTTTTTTATTAATAGGATAAGTTTTATCACTGAATATTGGTGTGGCATTTTCATTAAGTTTTATGTTTTTAAATCTATTGTTAGTAAATTTATTTATATTCCATTCACTTGCTAGATAATGTTTACCTTGAGTTTGAACCCCAGCTACCCATCTCCAACCAAGAGTGTTTGATGCAGGATCGCCATCATAAAGATGTTGCATAAAAAATTCTGCTCCTAACTGCCATGGTAATTCTAGTGTAAAAATCCAAATGCTAGCAAACCACATTCTAGTATGGTTATGAAGGTAGTTATTTTCTTTAAGTTCAATTACCCATTGATTAAAACAATCTACATTTGCCTTTCCTTCAATTGCATTCAAATAATTTTGATTGTTTTTGAATTCATTTTTAATTTTGCCTAATTTATTCAAGTAATCTGACCAAACATTAGGTCTTAATTCTAACCAACCTTTCCAATATACACGCCATAGAACTTCCTGAATAAATTTTTCATTTTTTACAAATGAAAACTTTTTAAGGGATTTATCAATTACTTCTAATTCATTAATTATTCCGTGGGTTATATAGGGGGATAAACAAGAAATATTAGATCTATTATCAGGTCCAAAATCAAAATTTCTTAGCTTTGAATAATCTGTAAGATTTTGTTCAATAAAATTATTTAGTTGATCAACGGCTTTAGCCCTTGAAGCTTCAAATACCATTTTAAACTATTTAGATTTTCTTTTCTTTAGGCCTAATTTATCACTATGTCTTAATCTAAGAATAACTATTGCTGATGCAATTAGAACTATAGCTACAGCTTCATAAACTAATGCTGATGGGTCCATTTCTTTTCCTTGCAAAATAATAAATCTGGCTAGAGCAGTTATCGCAATTAGAAGAGGCAAAGTTATACTGATCGATTGCTGACTCCAAAAAACGCGAACCATTGCTAACACCTCAAGATAAAGAAACATTAAAAGCAAATCTGCCAACATTACAGATTGATTTAGAAACATATTTTTTATTTCTATACCAACAGCAATTACTGTGCTTACTAAAATAATGCACATTAGAGCCAGTTGTAAAGTTTTTGCTATTTTTTCCATTACTTATCTTTACTAAATGGTAGCCATTTTTCAAACACTGATTTTGATGGACCATCATATGGGATTGAGTAAGAGCTAGGATTGGGGCTTGTTAAAATCTCTATTCCCTTAGAAAATACAAAAATGAACACAATAACAAAAACAATAACCATAATTTTAAATGGATCAAAATTTTTAGTTTGGAATACGCTACTAGATTGCGCTTCTGCCTTATGAAAATGCTTGAATGTCATATAGACTGCAAAAATAAGTCCAACGTGTGCTATATAAAGACCAGCCCAACCAAAGGCAAAAGTTGTATAAGAAAAAATATATAAACTAAAAACAGTTGTCCAAACAAAGCTTAGAACTAATAAAATTTGTAATCTCACAGATCTTGGTAAAGCTCTTAGATCATTTTTGCTATCATCAAATAAAATGTTAGCTGCATCTATCATCCAATTTTTTAATGATTCCATAAGTTTAGAATAGATAATTATACATTAAAGGCAAAGGATAAAGTGTCCTTTAATTTTAGCTTAAATTAGACCTTATTATACCCTCTAAGTTCGTAGAGCTTTGAGCGCCCGAAACAAAATCTGTTCCTATTTCTAAGAAAGGCACTCCATTAATTTCTTTTTCTCTTGCAACTGAAATATATGAATTAATGTTTTCAATATTTTTTAAATTAAAAAAATCATTAATTACATTTGCATTAATATTAAATTCTTTTCCAATATTAATTAAGATTTCTTTACTTCCAATATCGAGACCATCAATAAAATATGATTGATATATTTTTTCTTTAATTTCATTTTGTAAATTAGTTTTTTGGGCTAGTTCTATCAATAAGTGTGAAAATACAGTGTTTGGTGTTTTTTTTATTTTATCAAGGTCAAAATTAAGATTTTCTTTTTTAGCCTCATTAGTCATTTGATCATACATTGGTTGAGCAAACTCTTTTCCACCAAACTTTATTTCTAAGTACTTGCTTCTATCAATTCCTTCTTTAGGCATGTCGGTATTTAGTTGAAATGGAATATGTTCTATATCAAACTTAGTTTCAGGAAATGCCTTTAAAGCTTTATTTAATCTTGTCTGACCAATAAAACACCACCCACAAATTGTGTCAGCAAATACTTTTATTTTCATTAATTTATGAACGAAGTTTTTGTTTATGAAAGTTAATAAATCTTTCTACGTTTGATTTATTAAAGGTTTTATTTTCTTCAAAAGAAACTTTTTTCATTGAGTAGGCATTACTTTCTGTCCGTCTAGACATTATTGTAACATTGCCTTTGTATAATTTAAGTTTAACAAATCCATTTACCTTATTTTTTTTAAGGTCTACAATTTTTTGAAGTTTAAATCTTGCTTTTGAATACCAATAACCATTGTAAATAAGTTCAGCATATTTAGGCATAATCTCATCTTTTTTATGCATAGTTTCTTTATCTAAAGTAACAGACTCAATTGCTCTGTGAGCAGACATTAACAATGTTCCACCGGGCGTTTCATAAACACCTCTAGATTTAATCCCAATAAATCTGTTCTCAACCAAATCAACTCTACCTATTCCATTTTTACCAGCAACATCATTAAGTTTTTCTAATAAATTTCCAGGTGATAACTTTTTACCATTAACAGTTATTGGATCTCCATTTTTAAATCCTATAGTTACAAATGAAGCTTTGTTAGGTGCTTTTTCAGGGGAAACTGTTCTTTGAAAAAGAAACTCAGGAGCTGAATTTTTTGGGTTTTCCAAAACCTTACCTTCAGTTGATGTGTGATATAGATTATCATCAATAGAAAAAGGAGGAGCACCTTTTTTATCTACAGGAATTGGAATATTATTTTTTTTTGCGTATTTAATTAAATCTGTTCTAGAGTTTAATTTCCATATTCTCCATGGTGTAATAATTTTTACTTTTGGCCCGAAGTAATGATAACCTAATTCAAATCTTACTTGATCATTTCCCTTTCCAGTTGATCCATGTGAAACAGCATAAGCCCCAAATTTTTTGGCAGCAGCAATTTGTCGTTTTGCAATTAAAGGTCTTGCAATTGAAGTACCTAATAAATAAACACCCTCATAAACTGCATGCCCTCTAAGCATTGGAAAAACGTAGTCTTTTACAAAGGTATCTTTTAGATTTTCAATAATAATATTTTTAACACCTAATCTTTTTGCATTTCTTATAATCTTTTTTTTATCAATTTTTTGACCAACATCAGCAGTATAACAAATAATTTCTGCATCGTAGTTTTCCTGTAGCCACTTTAAGATAATAGAAGTATCTAGTCCCCCAGAATATGCGAGTACAATCTTTTTATTAGATTTCATTTATTTAGCTACAATTTGCTTTGGTAGCATTGTAAGCTTTAGTAAATCCTAGTAGAGAATAATGATCAATTGTTGAGGACCCATTTTGAGTATTACCCGTAATCATTATTCTAGAACCTTTTTTCATAGTTTTAATCATTTTAATTTCAAGTTTAGTGCCATTCATCCAGGCAAAACTATCTTGAATAAGGTCAAGTTTGTATTTATTTTTCCCCGATTGAGCTATTACAGAATTTTTATTATTAAATTCGTACCCAGCTGTAACACTTATTTCATTAGTTATTTTTTCCCCAGGCCTAAAGCTAATAAATAACCTTGCTTCTCTAGGATTTCCTTTGGGTGATTGTAAAACGGGTTTGGATTGAGCAAAACAAACTTTACCAGTGTTAGAGTTTATTACATAAGTCTCCCAGTCTTTATGTTTTCCCATTTTTTTAACTTCGTCAGCATTAGTTTGACTAATTAAAGTAGTTAGAAAAAATATGATTATAAAATTTTTAATTATGGACATGGGTTAGGATAAATTTTTTGTACTTCATTTATTTTTTTAATTATGTCTTCACTTAGGTTTATATTTACACTTTCTATATTTGTTTTCAACTGCTCCATAGTAGTAGCACCAATAATAACTGATGTTACAAAAGGCTGAATTTCTAAAAATTTTAAAGACATTTGAGCTAAGTCTAGATTATGTTTTTTTGCAATTTCGTAATACGCATCCACTGCTTTACTTGAATTATGTTTATTATATCTAGTCCAAAATTCCCCATCACGTTCGATTCTTGTACCTTTTGGCATTTGATTATTTCTATATTTTCCAGATAGATAACCACAAGCTAAAGGAGAGTATGCTAACAAACCGGCTTTTTCTCTGACAGACATTTCTGCAAGACCAACTTCATAAGTTCTATTTAGTAAATTATAAGGATTCTGAACTGAGAGCATTCTTGGAAGTTTTTTATTTTCAGATAGTTCTAAAAATTTAGATAGTCCCCATGGTGTTTCATTTGACAAACCAACATGTTTTATTTTTCCTTGATCAATAAATTTTTTTAAATTTCCCAAAATATCTTCAAATTGAGTCCATTCATTAGTATCATTATGCTCATATCCCAATTGACCAAAAAAGTTTGTTTTTCTTTCAGGCCAATGTAATTGATATAGATCAATGTAATCAGTTTTTAATCTCTTTAAACTTCCATCGAGTGCTTCGGTAATATTTTTTGTTCCAAATTGATTGCCACCACCTCTTACATATTCTCTCATAGGTCCACAAACTTTAGAGGCCAAGATTACCTTGTCTCTTTTTTTTGTTTTTTCAAACCAGTTTCCAATAATTATTTCTGTATCTCCAAATGTTTCTTGTTTTGGCGGAATGGAATAAATTTCTGCAGTATCCCAAAAATTTACACCTTGGTCTAAGGCATAGTCCATTTGTTCAAAACCTTCATTTTGGGTATTTTGTTCACCCCAAGTCATTGTGCCGAGACAAATAGTGCTTACTTTTAGATCTGTATTTCCTAGTTTTTTATAATTCATAATAATTTTAACCTTATTAAGACATCTTGAAATAATAGTAAAAGGCTATTATATATAGTGCATGGAATTCAATAAACAAAACATACTAAACAAAGTTAAAGAAGCACAACAATCAACAGTAGTAATGGATGAGGGCTTAAGAGCCTACATGCTAAAAGTCTATAACTATATGGCTTCAGGTATTTTACTAACAGGACTTATATCTTTAATATTTTTCAAACTATCTGTAGTAACAGATGCCAATGGATCAATTACATCATTAACAAGTTTAGGAAACACAATATTTCTTTCAGGTTTCAAATGGGTAGTAATGCTTGCTCCACTTGGAATAGTTTTTTACATGAGTGCTAGGATTAATAAAATGACAGCTTCAGCTGCTCAGACCACTTTTTGGGTTTTTGCCTCTTTAATGGGGTTATCGTTATCCTCAATATTCCTAGTTTATACTGGAGCCAGTATTACTAGAGTATTCTTTATTACTTCTATTACTTTTGGCGCAATGAGTATTTATGGCTATACAACTAAAAGAGATCTTACAAAATTAGGATCATTTTTAATGATGGGTTTAATCGGTATTATCGTTGCATCAGTTGTTAACATGTTCTTAAAATCTTCAATGATGGATTTTGTAATCTCAATTCTAGGTGTTTTAATTTTTGTAGGTCTTACTGCTTATGACACTCAAAAAATTAAAAATATGTATGTATCAAGCGATACTGGTGAGTTGATGGGTAAAAAAGCTGTAATGGGTGCTTTAACTCTTTACCTAGACTTTATAAATTTATTTATAATGTTATTAAGATTATTTGGACAA
This sequence comes from Candidatus Pelagibacter sp. Uisw_134_02, assembly GCF_047720265.1. Classification (GTDB taxonomy): domain Bacteria; phylum Pseudomonadota; class Alphaproteobacteria; order Pelagibacterales; family Pelagibacteraceae; genus Pelagibacter. Next base: position 1,186,137 of record NZ_CP159813.1, on the reverse strand, counting down.
AGACGATAGTCTTTATTATTTCTTAAGGTTTTTCCAATTAGTATTTTTAAATAAAATTTCTAGATCAAAAGAATTTTTTAAAACTTTACCATTAGAGTCTGTAATTAAATATTTTAGATTTTTATTACTGGGTTTAAAGTTTTTGCAAATTTTATATAAAGCATTCTCTGCTGCATTTTTAAAAACACTAAAGCTAACCTGTCTGTTAGAAATATTTAAACCGTAGTCTTTCCACGATCCTTCTGAAACCATTTTTGCATATAGATCTAAAATGATTTTAAGTTCGTTTTTTTCAAAAAATTGTCTTTCCTCTATTTGTTTGTGAGGATTATTTACGACTAACTTTAAGTTTCTATTCATCAAGTTTATGTTTATTAATCAATGATATCTGAAATCCTGTAAAGACAAGGGTTATTGGCAACATTCCCCATACCTTAAAATTAACCCAAAACTCTTCTGTTTGCGTTCTCCAGATGCATTCATTTAGGATTGCAAGGAAGAAGAAAAAGTACATCCATCTTTTGTTTAATAATTCCCAACCAATATCAGTTAGAGCAATTGACTTGCCCATAATTTTTTTAAGAACTGGCTCATTTGTAAAATATTTTCCAAAAAATAATACAAGTGCAAATAAAATATTAATAATTGTCGGTTTAACATAGATAAAAACTGGATCATTAAAATAAATTGTTAGGCCTCCAAAAAATGTGATTAAGATACCACTTATTAATGGCATCATGGGTATTTTTTTTTCAAAAAACCAAACAATAAACAGTGCGACTAATGTTGCAACTATTAGTGGAGGAATTGCAACTGATAAGTTTTTATCATTATTGTAATAGTAATAAAAGAATATCGCTAAAGGTCCAAAGTCAGTAGTAAATTTAAGAAATGATTTATTCACTTGACAGATATTAACATAATTAAAATATTTTTATATTTTTTTTATTGATTTTTTTTTTTAAATCCCCATATTAATAATAATGGCAATTCAAAAAGCAAAATTTTCAATTGGTGATATTGTTAAACACAAACACTTTGAGTTCAGAGGTGTAATCTATGATGTAGATTTCGAATTTAATAATTCTGAAGAATGGTATCAATCTATTCCAAAGAACGTTCGTCCTAAAAAAGATCAACCTTTTTATCATTTACTTGCTGAAAATGATGAAATTACTTACGAAGCTTATGTTTCAGAGCAAAACCTACTTATGGATGACTCAGAAGACCCAATTAAACACCCTTTAATAGAAGAGATTTTTTCTGGTAAAAGAGGCTCTAGCTACTTTAAGCCCTCTAATTAATTCTTTTTTCAAACACAATTAATTCAAATCTTCGACATATATAGTTGCTATCTATAATTATGTTCTGATCAAGAGTGTTAAATAACGATTTTTATCATTATTGACTCCCTCTGCATTCTTGATCAGGATGACCTTTTATAATAAAAATTAAATTATCTTTTTTAATATATAGTTTAAAAATGTTTAAATATTTTGAGCCTAATAAAATTTTTGCAATAACCTCTAAAGCGTCAAAGTATGTTTTATTTTTATTTATTATTGTTTTAACCATTGGTTTAACTGAAGCGCTTATACTTTCACCTGAAGATTATAAACAAAGTGATGCAGTAAGAATTATGTATGTTCATGTACCAGCTGCATGGATATCACTTGGAATATTTACAAGTTTAGCCTTGCTGTCTGTCGGAAGTTTTGTTTTTAAAAATAAAAATTTTGCATTAATTGCTAAAAGTTTAGCACCCTCAGGATTTATTTTTAATATCATAGCATTAGTTACAGGTTCAATTTGGGGAAAACCAACTTGGGGTACTTGGTGGGCTTGGGATGCAAGAATTACTTCTATGTTAATTTTAGCTTTATTTTATGGAATGTATATATTGGCTTGGAGAATTTATGAGGACAAAGAACAAGTAATAAAAGTTACTTCTTTGATTGCAATTTTAGGAGTGGTAAATGTTCCAATCATTAAATTTTCTGTTGATTGGTGGAACACATTACATCAACCAGCTTCAATTAATATTTTATCAACCAACACAGCAATTCACCCATCAATGCTAGTCCCATTGGGCATTATGACTGCGGCATTTGCCCTTTTTTCATTACTCATTTTTTTGATGAAATATAATACCGAACTGATAAAAGTTAAAAATAAAGGATTAGATAGATTATGATAAACGAAATAATTTTAATGAATGGATACGGAGCTTATGTATGGTCAGCTTTTTCATTTACATTGATTAGTTTTACAGCCCTGTACTTTGTAACAAAATTACAGCTTTCAAAAGAGCAAAAAAGATTTACTTCTAAATTTGGCTCTCTAAATGTTGAGAAAGCTAGAGCTGCAAGATCACAAAATATTAATAAAGAAATATTATCTAATACATCAAATATTTAATTAAAAAACCATGTATGGTAAAAAAGTTAAATTACGATTTGTATTCTTAGCTTTAATCTTAGCCTCAGTAATTTTAACAGTTTTTTTAGTTTTACAATCATTAAAAGAAAACGTTGTATATTTTCAGTCCCCGTCTGAAATAAAATCTTTAATAGAATTAAATAAAAAAAAAATAAGAGTGGGTGGGATGGTTAAAGAACAATCTATTTTTATAGATTCAGATAAAGTAAATTTTGTCATTACTGACTTTAAAAATGAAATTAATGTTGTTTATTCAGGGGCAGTCCCCAATTTATTTGCTGAAGGAAAAGGAGTGGTTGCTGAAGGTTTTTTAAAAGATAAGAATTATTTTACAGCTACTAAAATTTTAGCAAAACATGATGAAAATTATATGCCCCCCGAGGTTAAAGAAGCTATAGGAGATAAATAAATTGCTAGCTAATCAGATAGGATATTATTCTTTAATTTTAGGGTTGTTACTTTCAGTTTTACTTTGTGGAATTTCAATTAAAGACTTTAATAAAACTAATAAGCAGATTAACCAAAATATATTATCTCTATCATTTCTACAGTTAGTTTTTGTAATTGTGAGTTTTTTGAGTTTGATTATCTCTTTTATAAAATCAGATTTTAGTAATGAGACAGTCTTTAATAACTCTCACACAACTAAACCATTATTCTATAAAATCTCAGGAACTTGGGGCAACCACGAAGGAAGTTTATTACTATGGTTATTAGTATTAACTTTGTTTATTTTTTTATTTTTAATTAAATCAAGTGAACAGCCTAAAAAATATAGAATTTTAACTTTATTATTTCAGCAAATAATAATTATTGGGTTTTTCTTATTTGTATTAATGACATCCAATCCTTTTAATTATTTATTTCCAATTCCTAATGAAGGTCTTGGTCTTAATCCAATTCTACAAGATCCAGCATTAGCAATTCATCCCCCAATCTTATACTTAGGTTACGTTGGAACTTCTATATTATTTTCATCATCACTAGCTGCAGTTACGCAAAACTATGTTTCAAAACAATGGGGACAGCATATTAAAAAATGGGTTTTGGTTTCTTGGATTTTTCTTACTATAGGGATTATGCTTGGATCAATTTGGGCATATTATGAACTAGGATGGGGAGGTTTTTGGTTTTGGGACCCAGTTGAAAATGTTTCTTTAATGCCATGGCTAACATTAACTGCATTGTTACATTGCATTGTAGTATTAGAAAGAAGAGCTGCACTAACATCTTGGGTAGTTATATTATCTATTACAACATTCACCCTAAGTATGTGTGGAACTTTTTTAGTAAGGTCCGGAATATTAAATTCTGTACATACATTTGCTAATGATCCTGCAAGAGGTATTTTTATATTAATATTTTTATTTGTACTAATTATATTATCAGTAGGAATATTTTTTATATTTAAAAAAGAAAATAACAAAAGCTTGAATAATTTCTTTTGGCTTAGCAAAGAAACTTCTATCTTAATAAATAATTGGTTTATGATGTATTTTTTATCTGTTGTTTTAATAGGTACGGTATACCCAATTTTTCTAGATGTAATATCAAGTGAAAAAATATCAGTAGGGCCTCCTTTTTACCAAAAATTAATCGTTCCTTTTTTAATTCCATTTCTATTATTTATGTCTCTTGGACCACGACTTAAATGGATCAAATCAGAAATTGAAAATAAGAACTCACTTATTATCACATTTATAATTTCGGTAATATTAACTTTTTTTATTATTAAAAATTTAACCACTGACTTACTTTTCTATACAGTCCTAATTTCTGCGGCCTTTTTTTTATTCTTTACAACTTTAAAAGAATTATTTATTAAAAAATTTAATAATATTTCTCAAACGATTTCACACTTTGGTTTTAGTTTGTTAATATTAAGCATTCTATTTAATAATATTTTGTCCACAGAAATTATAACTAACATAAAAGTTGGTGAAAGATATGATTATAATAAAGGTGAAATTTTTTTTAAAAAAATAGAAGAAAAAAAAGAAAGTAATTTCAACTCCATTATTGCATCTTTTGAAATAAAAGACAAAAATGGTAAAACTATTGAATTAAAACCTGAGATTAGAATTTATAATCAACCTATAATTATTACTAGTGAAGCAGATATAAGAACATCACTATTAGAAGATAAGTTTTTAGTAATGAACCTTGTAAAGGGTAATGAATATTTTAATATTAGATATCAAGTAAAGCCATTTATGGTTTGGATATGGGTATCAGTTTTATTATTAAGTTTTGGTGGATTAATGAGTTTATTTAAAAGAAAGATATGAAAAATAAATTTAGTTTATTTATTGTAGTTATTTTTTTAAGTTTTTGTTTTGTTGTTTTGTATAAAGGATTGAATACTTCAGATAATTATACACCTAAAGTTAATGATAAAAGAAATATCCCAACTTTTGAAGCTAAAGACTTTAATTCAAATAGCTTTATAAATTCAGATAAAATTTTTGAAGAGAGCACTTTTTATATTGTAAATATTTGGGCATCCTGGTGTGTACCTTGTAGAGCAGAACACCCATTATTAATGCAACTAAGTAAAAACCAATCAATTAAATTAATTGGATTAAATTATAGAGACAATTTTAATAATGCAAAAAAATTTATCGATAACTTTGGCAATCCATTTTCTAGAATTTTAATTGATAAAGATGGAACATTAGGAGTTGAATTTGGAGCTTATGGAGTTCCAGAAACATTTTTAATAGATAAAAATAAAAAGATAATTAAAAAATTTGTTGGACCAATCAATCAAGAAATTGTTAATGAAATTAAAATAATTATTAAATGAAGGTTTTAAAAATATTTATAGTCTTATTTTTAGTCACAAACTTTTCAGGGTTAAAATCAGCTGAAGTAAATGATGTTTTAAAAAATAAAATTTTAAAGAATATTCGTTGTTTAATTTGTCAGGGTCAGTCAGTATACGATTCAGAATCTGAGTTTGCTTCTAGTATTAAATTAATTGTTGATAGAAAAATTAATGAAGGATTAAAAGAAAAACAAATATACCAATTTTTAAGAGAAAAGTATGGTAATTGGGTTATTTTTGACCCTCAATTAAACAAAAATACTTATGTTTTATGGTTATTACCATTATTGTTATTTTTGTTAGGTGGTGCAATAATATATAAAAAACTAAAAAAAATTTAAATTAAAAATGAGCAGTCTCTTAAATAAAATCTTATTATTAACAATCTTAGTATTAGCTTTTTCTTCAATTAATGCAGAAGAGAATACAATAAAGAGTTATAATCAGTATAATTTTTATTCAGGAAATTTTGATTTTAGTGATGATAAACAAAAAGCAATATTGTTTGGATTTCAACATCAAAATGAAATGTTAGAAAGAGAAACATTTTTAGGAAACATTTCTCCAATAACAGGTGGATTTATAACTGAAAACTCTGCAGCATATATATACACAGGTATAGAGTGGAACTATGATATGGGAGGTAAAATGATATTTACTCCCAGTTTTGCGCCAGGACTTTACAGTGAAGGAGATGGAAAAGACTTGGGTCATATTTTAGAGTTTAAAACTGAAGTACAAGCTTCTTATAAAATTTCAGAAAGCTCAAGTTTTGGATTGTCATACAACCATATATCTAATGCAAGTCTAGGAGATAAAAACCCTGGGGCAAATAGTTATATGTTTAATTACCTTAAAAACTTTTAATATATATTAATGAATTTGAAAGATTGTCACAATTTTAGTGACTTTAAAAAATTAGCTAAAAAAAAATTACCTTCACCGATTTTTCATTATATTGATGGTGCAGCTGATGATGAAGTTACTTATAACAGAAATACGAGTTCATTTGATGATGTTGATCTTGTTCCTAACGTTTTAAGAGGCGTTGAAAATGTTGATTTATCAACAACTATTTTTGGAAAAAAATTAGATTTGCCTTTTTACCTTGCACCCACTGCTTTACAAAGATTATTTCATTATGATGGAGAAAGAGCAGTTGGAAAAGCAGCTCAAAAATTTAATACGATGTTTGGTGTTTCAGCTCTTGCAACGGTAAGTGTCGAAGAAATAGCCTCTCTAGTAGATACTCCAAAAATGTTTCAGTTTTATTTTCATAAAGATAGAGGTTTAAATGATTCTTGCTTAGAAAGAGCAAAAGCAGCTAAATTTGATGTTATGGCTTTAACAGTAGATACAATAACTGGAGGAAACCGTGAAAGAGATTTAAGAACTGGATTTACATCACCTCCAACGCTTACACTTTCAAGTCTTTTTAGTTTTGCAACAAAACCAATGTGGGGAATAAACTATTTAACAAAAGGTAAATTTGAATTACCTCATCTTCAAGACCATGTAAAAGAGGGCACGGACACTAATACCTCAATAGGAAATTATTTTTCTACAATGTTGGATCAATCTATGAATTGGAAAGATGCTGAAAAACTTTGTTCACAGTGGGGAGGACATTTTGCGCTTAAGGGAGTGATGAGTGTTGAAGATGCAAAGCGTGCAGCTGATATTGGATGTACAGGAATAATGGTTTCAAATCATGGTGGAAGACAACTAGATGGATCAAGAGCGCCCTTTGACCAGCTTGCTGAAATTGTTGATGCTGTTGGAGATAAACTTGATGTGATTTGTGAAGGTGGATTTCAGAGAGGAACTCATATGCTTAAGGCATTATCATTAGGTGCAAAAGCATGTTCAGGAGGGAGATTATACCTTTATGCTCTAGCTGCTGGGGGACAAGCAGGTGTTGAGAGAGCTGTTGAAAAGTATAAAGCTGAATTAGTAAGAGATATGAAATTAATGGGCTGTACCAAAATTAGTGATCTAAACAGAGATAACTTAAGATTTAGAAGATAATGAATTTAAAAGACTGTCATAACTTTAGTGATTTTAGAAAATTAGCTAAAAAAAAATTACCATCTCCTATATTTCATTATATTGACGGTGGCTCAGATGATGAGTCAACATTAAAAAGAAACACCGATTCCTTCAATGATTGTGACTTAGTTCCTAATGTACTTACAAGTGTTGGCAAGCCAGATTTATCAACAACTGTTTTTGGAAAAAAAATTAATATGCCAATTTTTCTTTCACCTACAGCAATGCAAAGACTTTACCATCATGACGGAGATAAAGCCTCTGCAAGGGCTGCAGAAAAATTTGGAACTTTTTATAGCATGTCTACAATGGCCAATAATAGTATTGAAGAAATTGCTTCAATTTCAAGTGGTCCAAAACTTTTTCAACTTTATGTTCACAAAGACAACTCTATCACAGATGATCTAATAGATAGGTGTAGAGTATCTAATTTTGATGGAATGTGTTTAACAGTTGATACTTTAGTTGCAGGCAATAGAGAGAAAGATCACCGAACAGGATTTACAACTCCACCTAAACTTACATTACAAAGTTTAATGAGTTTTGCTTTACATCCTCTATGGGTATTTAATTATTTTACTCATGGAAAATTTGAAATGTCTAATGTTAAAAATAAAACAGATAAAGGAACTAATATTGCAAAATCAGTGATTGAATATATCAATGAGCAGTATGATCCAGCAATGAATTGGAAAGATGCAGAATATTGTGTGAAAAAATGGAATGGACCTTTTGCATTAAAAGGAGTGATGTCAGTCGATGATGCAAAAAAAGCTATAGATATTGGTTGTACAGCAATAATGGTTTCAAATCATGGTGGAAGACAGCTGGATGGATCAAGGTCACCTTTTGATCAGGTTTCAGCGATTAGAGATGCTGTTGGAGATAAATTAGAGATTATTTTAGATGGTGGTGTAAGACGTGGAACCCATGTTTTAAAAGCTTTAGCAGCTGGTGCAACTGCTTGTAGTTTTGGAAAAATGTTTTTATTTGCTTTAAGTGCTGGGGGTCAACGAGGTGTGGAACGTGTATTGCAAAACATGCATGATGAAATTAATAGAAACATGGTATTAATGGGTTGTAAGAGTTTAAAAGAGCTGAATAGTTCAAAATTGATTTACAGAAAGTAAATTTTGTGTCTATATTTTTTATTATTAATAAATATATATAAATAAAATAAATTTTTTATTAAAAATAAACCATAAAATTTGAATATGATATTAGCAAAAAACTTAGAAAGATTAGGAACTGAAAGTGCATTTAGTGTTTTAGCTGAAGCTAAAGCATTAGAGGCCAAAGGAAATCCAATGATACACTTGGGCTTAGGGCAGCCTGATTTTAAAACACCAAAGCATGTTGTTGAAGCTGCAAAAAAAGCACTAGATGATGGTCACCACGGATATGTAATGTCCAATGGTATTCCAGAATGCAGACAAGCTGTAACAAGATGGATTAAAAAACGTTATAGTGTTGACGTAGATTTTGAAAGAATTCTAATCATGCCAGGTGGAAAACCAACAATGAGTTATGCAATTCAATGTTTTGGAGAACCAGGTGCTGAAATAATCCATCCAACTCCTGCTTTTCCAATTTATGAGTCGATGATTAATTATACTGGCTCGACATCTGTACCTTATGATTTAACTGAAGATAAAGATCTTAAATTTAATCCAGAAAAAATTTTATCACTAATCACTGATAAAACTAGATTATTAATATTAATTAATCCAAACAATCCAACAGGAAGTTTTGTAGAAAAAGCTGATATTGATGTATTAGCTGAAGGTTTAAAAAAATACCCACATGTAACTATTTTAAGTGATGAAATTTATAGTAGACAAATTTTTGATAACAAAGAAATGCCTTCATTTTTTAATTATCCTGAATTAAGAGAAAGACTAATTGTATTAGAGGGTTGGAGCAAAGCATACTCAATGACAGGATGGAGACTTGGATGGAGTTTTTGGCCAAAAGAATTAGTACCTCATGTAAATAAACTTTTAATTAATAGTGTATCTTGTGTTAATGCAGCAGCACAATTTGCAGGAATTGCAGCATTAGATGGTCCAGATGACTCTATTAATGAAATGATGGTAAAATTTACAGAAAGAAGAAAACTAATTTATGAAGGATTAAATAGTCTTCCTGGTGTTGAATGTAGTTTGCCTGGAGGAGCTTTTTATGCATTTCCTAAAGTTATAGGAACAGGAATGGATGGATCAGAATTTTGTAAAAAAGCTATGCATGAAGCAGGAGTAGCAATAGTACCAGGCACAGCTTTTGGTAAAACTTGCCAAGATTATGTAAGATTTAGCTTTGCCGCTTCTCAAGATAATATTTCTCAAGCTTTAGAAAATATTAAGAAGATGCTCTCTAAATAGGCTGTATTTTTTCAAAAAACTTTACTAGTATCATTACAATGAATGAATTAGTCCAAACTGAATTAAAGAAAATCTTTAATGGAAGATTTTCAACCTCTGAATCCACAAGAGCTAATTATGCAAGAGGAGAGGATACTTATGAGCCAGTATTATCTCAAGCAGTAGTTTTTCCAGAGACCAATGAAGAAGTGTCAAAAATTTTAAAATTATGTAATGACAGTAAAATTCCTGTTGTTCCATTTGGAACTGGAACTTCTCTAGAGGGAAATGCTGTTGGTAACTCTAATGGTATAACTATTTCATTAGAAAAAATGAATAAAGTTTTAAGTGTCAATGCTGAAGATTTTGATTGTAGAGTACAAGCTAATGTTACCAGAAAACAATTAAATGAATATTTGAGAGAAGATGGAGTATTTTTCCCTATTGACCCAGGAGCTGACGCAGCTATTGGTGGAATGGCATCCACATCTGCATCTGGAACTATGGCAGTTAAGTATGGAACAATGAGGACAGTAATTTCAGGATTAACTGTAGTACTTGCTAATGGAGAAATAATCAAAACAGGATCTAGAACAAAAAAATCTTCTGCTGGTTATAATTTAACAAATTTATTTATTGGATCCGAGGGTACACTTGGAATAATCACAGAAGTACAAGTAAGACTGTCTCCAATTCCAGAAAGTATAATGAGTGCAGTTTGCTATTTCCCAGATTTAGATTCAGCAGTTCAAACAGCCCAAGAGGTTATCCAATATGGAATTCCAATTGCTAGAATAGAAATGCTAAATAAAGATCAGATGGAAATAAGTATAAAATATTCAAAATTAGAAAACATAAAGGCATCTCCCACATTATTTTTTGAATTTCATGGGAGTGAAAGTTCAAATAAGGAAGCAATAAAACTAGTTGAAGAATTATCTAAAAATAATGGAGGAGGAGATTTTAAATGGGCTGTGTCCTTAGAGGAAAGAAATAAGTTGTGGCAAGCAAGACATGATGTTTATTGGTCCGTAAAGGCCCTTGGTAATAATATGAAAGTATATTCAACTGATGTTTGTGTACCTATTTCAAATTTAGTTGAGTGTATTTCGTGGGCAGAAAAAGAAGTAAAAAAACATGATCTTATTGCACCTATGGTTGGGCATGTTGGTGATGGAAACTTTCATTCAATAATTTTATTTGACCCAAATGATAAAGAAAAACAAAAAAAAATTAGAAAATATAGTGATGACCTAATAAGTAAGGCTCTTGAATTAGAAGGAACAATAACTGGAGAGCACGGAATCGGTTTACAAAAAAAACATTATTTATTGAAAGAACATCCAGATAATATTCCTGTTATGAAATCTATAAAACGTAGTTTAGATGTAAATAATATTATGAATCCTGGCAAGGTATTTGATCTAAATTAAAATGAAAAAAATATTAGTTACAAGAAAATTAATTAAAGATAGTGAGGAAAAAGCTTCAAAACTATTTGATGCAAAATTTAATAGTAATGATGAATTATATTCTCAATCAAAACTGATCGAGTTAAGTGAAGGACAAGATGCGATTCTAACTTCTTTAACTGACAAGATGGATGAAGATACTATAAATAAGTTACCAAATAGTATTAAGGTTATTTCTAATTTTGCAGTTGGTTTTGGAAATATAGATTTAGAAGCTGCTAAAAAAAGAGCGATAGCAGTAACTAATACTCCAGAAGTTTTATCTGATGCAACAGCTGAGATTGGAATTTTATTAATACTTGGTGCTTGCAGAAGAGCTTCTGAAGGTATTCAAGCTGCAAAAGAAAGTAATTGGAAATGGTCAGCAGATTATTTAATAGGAAAACAGTTAACAGGAACAAGACTTGGCATTTTAGGAATGGGAAGAATAGGTCAAAAAATTGCAAAAATCGCCAAGGCTTTAGGAATGGTTATTCATTACCACAACAGATCAAAACTAAATGAAGAGAAAGAACAAGGTGCTATTTATCACGACAGTATCAAAAGTCTTTTTGGAGTTTCGGATGTATTATCTATTTGTTGTCCTGCAACAAAAGAAACAGAAAATTTAATTAATAAAGAAACATTAGAGTATTTTCCGACAGGTGCAGTTATTACCAATGTAGCACGTGGAGACATCGTTGATGATGAAGCTTTAATAGATGCGCTAAATAGAAGAAAAATTTATGCAGCAGGCCTTGATGTTTACAAAGGGGAACCAAATTTAAACTCAGGTTATCTAAAAATTAAAAGTGTTTTTATTTTACCTCATCTTGGAAGTGCTACAAAGCACACAAGAATTGCTATGGCTAATCTAGCTATTGATAATATTGATGAGTTTTTTAAAACAGGAAACTGCATTAATAAAGTAAATTAATTTCTATCTCAGATTGTAAAATGATGTTAAAGCGACACATTCGCTCTAGACTCTTCTCGGTATATATAATTAAATCTCAGAAGTTAATTAACTAATAGAGGAGAAGTAATGATTAAAGATAAAAAATCTTTGAAGGCTTCAACACCTTCAAGACGTAAGTTCTTTAAAGCAGCAGCAGTAACGGGTGCAGCAGCAGCAACAGCTGTAGCAATGCCCAATATTGCAACTGCAGACGGACACGTTACATTAAAAATGCAAGCTGCTTGGCCTTCAGGTGCAAACATTTTTTTTGAAATGGCAGGAGACTATTGCAAAATGGTCAGCGACATGTCTGGTGGATCACTTAAAATTGATCTTCAGCCTGTTAACTCAATTGTTAAAACTTCAGAAATTGGAGCAGCGGTAAGTGATGGAATTATTGATATGGGTCACTGGGTGACAGCATATTGGTATGGAAAAAATGCAGCAGCTTCTCTTTTTGGAACTGGACCTTCATACGGAATGTCATCTCAAGAAGTTATGGGATGGATGGAGTATGGTGGAGGAAGAAAATTATATGAAGAAGCAGTAGCTAGTGTTGGATTTAACTATACTGGATTCTTTCATATGCCTATGCCAGCACAACCTTTTGGTTGGTTTAAAAAGAACGTAACTAAAGTATCTGATGTTAAAGGTATGAAGTATAGAACAGTTGGTTTAGCGACTAACGTTTTAACTGCTATGGGAATGGTCGTAAGACAATTACCAGGTGGTGAAATTCAACCAGCAATGAAAACTGGTTTGATTGATGCTGCAGAGTTTAACAACCCAACATCAGACTCACAGTTTGGAATGCAAGATGTCTCTAAACACTATCACTTAGGAAGTTTCCACCAATCTCAGGAGATGTTTGAAATTCCTATGAACACTAAGAGACTAAAAAGTCTTTCACCTGCTCACCAAGCTATCTTGAAGAACGCTGCTTATGCTGCTAACTCAGATAACTACTTCAAAGCGCTAGTTAGATATTCAACTGACTTAGCTAAATTGATGAATGAGCATAAGGTTAATGTTTACCAAACATCTGATGCTATCTTAGCTGAACAGTTAAAAGGTTGGGATAAAATCGTTGGTGAGTTCTCTGCAAAAGATGCTTTCTTTAAGAAAGTTATCGACTCACAAAAAGCATACGCTAAGAGAACAATGAAGTATCTGTTGATGAATCAACCGAACTACAAATTAGCTTATGAAAATGAGTTTGGACCAATTGGAAAAGTTAAAATCTAATTAACTTTTAAATAATTTAAAAGAGGGGAGTTAAGGCTCCCCTTTTTTTTATAGTACAGTTTTTTAAAAAATTAGGATATTCTGTTTAAATCATGATGAGAGCTTATATAAAATTAGCAGACACATTAAGCACTTCAATAGGTAAGGCTTTTTCTTGGTGTATTGTTATTTTAATGGGTGGAACTTGTTATGAGGTAGTAATGGCTTATGCATTTAACAAGCCAACACTTTGGAATTTTGATTTTAGTATGCAGATGTATGGTGCAATATTAATGATGTCAGGTGCATATTGTTTAGCAACAGAATCTCATGTTAGAGGAGATGTAATTTACCGTTTATTTAAACCAAGAACTCAAGGTTGGATTGATTTAGTGCTTTATTTTATTTTCTTTTTTCCTGGAGTAATTGCATTAGCATTTTATGGATATGAATATGCAGCACTTGCTTGGAAAATAAAAGAAACGAGCTGGAGTAGCCCAGCACAAATACAAATTTATATGGCCAAATCTCTTATTCCGGCAGCAGGTATATTTCTAACTATTCAAGGAGTTGCTGAGGTATTTAGATCAATAATTTGCATTCAAACTGGACACTGGCCTGCAAGAATGGTTGTTGCAGAAGAGACAGAACAAATTTTAATGAGAACATCACAAGACGAGGATCAAAAAGATGTTATTTAGCCTAACAAATCCAGAAGTTGCAATCCTAATGATGGGATTGTTTTTGTTTGCTGTACTATTAGGTTTCCCAATTGCATTCACTTTGATGGCGATGGGAATAGGATTTGGATATTATGCTTATTATGATCCCGCTTTGATGGATCATATATTTGATAATAGGATATTTTCATTATTTGTAAAAAATACCTACACCGTTATGGATAATAACGTCCTCACTGCTGTACCGTTATTTTTATTTATGGGGTACTTAGTTGAGAGAGCAGGAATAGTTTCTAAATTATTCTTTGCAATAAGATTAGCAGCACACAGACTTCCTGCTTCAATGGCAGTTGCCGCATTAATAACGTGTACTTTATTTTCTACAGCAACTGGAATTATTGGTGCTGTTGTAACATTAATGGGGTTACTTGCTTGGCCTGCAATGGTTAAAGCGGGATATGATAAAAAATTTGCATCAGGAGTAATATGTGCCGGTGGATGTTTAGGAATTTTAATACCGCCAAGCATCATGTTAATAGTTTATTCAGTAATAGCTCAACTATCACCTTTAAGATTATTTGCTGCAGCAATATTTCCAGGACTTTTACTTGCTGGTTTATATATAACATATGCTGTAACTAGAGCTTGGTTAAACCCTTCAATTGCACCTAAGCCCGATGCATCTGATATTCCACCAAGAGCAGAAATATTAAAAGAAGTGCTAGTTTCTTTTGTTCCTCTTTTTGGCTTAATAATGCTTGTACTTGGAACAATTTTAGCAGGTATAGCAACACCTGCAGAAGCAGCTGCTGCCGGAGCATTTGGAGCAATACTTTTATCTTGGTTTTACAAAACATTAAAATGGCAAAGTTTTAAAGAATCTGTCTTTTTAACAGCTAAAACTACTGCAATGATTATGTGGTTATTTATTGGTTCTTGGACTTTTTCATCTGTGTTTTCATATTTAGGAGGTCATGAAATTTTTGAGCATTTCTTTAAATCAATAGAAATAACAACTTGGCAGTTTTTAATTATCACACAAATAATAATTTTTCTTTTAGGATGGCCCTTGGAATGGACTGAAATTTTAATTATATTTGTTCCAATATTTTTACCTTTGCTTGAGGTATTTAATGTTAATCCATATTTCTTTGCAATGTTAATTGCATTGAATTTACAAACATCATTTTTAACCCCTCCGATGGCTATGTCAGCCTATTACTTAAAAGGTGTTCAAAAAAATAATGTTGAATTGATGCAGATATTTGCAGGTATCATGCCATTCTTGGGAATAGTGATATTTGCAATGTTTCTAATGTATATGTTCCCAGGTATTGCCCTATGGTTGCCAGAAACATTGTTTGCAGATTAGATAATTTAAAATGATAGATATTTTTTCTCTTACAGCCAATAAGTTGGTAGACAAACTAAAAGAAGGAGAAATTTCTTCAGTAGAAGTCTGCACACAGTATATTGATAGAATAAAAAAATTTGAAAAAGATGTTAAAGCATGGGCATATTTTGATAAAAAAGAACTTTTAGAAAAAGCAGAAGAGGCAGATGAGTACAGAAAATCAGGCAAACCACTAGGATCCCTTCATGGTTTACCTGTTGCAGTTAAAGATATTATTGGAACCTTAGATATGCCGACAGAATGTGGAACTGTTATCAGAAAAAAAATGACAGGATCACAAGAAGCAGAAGTTGTAAATTTACTTAAGATAGCAGGAGCCATTGTTATGGGTAAAACAGAAACTACTGAACTTGCATATTTTCATCCTGGAAAAACTACAAACCCACATGATTACTCAAGAACACCAGGTGGCTCATCAAGTGGTTCTGCAGCAGCTGTAGCATCACACATGGCACCATTATCAATAGGCTCACAAACCAATGGATCAGTTATACGACCCGCATCTTATTGTGGAGTAGTTGGTTATAAACCATCATATGGATTAATTTCTCGTAGTGGTGTTTTAAAGCAATCTGATAAACTTGATCATATTGGTGTATTTGGAAAATCTGTTGAAGATGTTGCTTTACTGACCAAGGCATTGATAAAAAAAGACCAACATGATTCTTCAACAATTCATTATTCTGCAGATGAAATGTTAAAAGTTTGTAAAAAAGGGCCACCCTATGAACCAAAATTTATATTTTATAAAACTAAGAGTTGGAAAAAAATAGATAAAGAATCACAAAAATCATTTGAACTATTTATTGAAGCCTTCTCAAAAAATATTGAAGTATTTGATACCCCATCTTACTTTGATGAGATTCCAAAGTATCATAAGGTAATTCATGAAACTGATATGGCTAATAATTTTCAAGTTTATTATAAAAAATCAAAGAAAAAACTTTCTAAAGAAATGATAAGTGCAATCGAAAGAGGAATGAAGTATTCAGCAAAAGAGTATGCTGAAGCAATTGATTTTATGAAACAAAGCTATAAATCTTATCAGGAAGTATTTGAGGATTATCATGGTGTTTTAACTCCTTGCACAACTGGTGTTGCAGACAAAGGTTTAAAAAGCACTGGTAGTCCAGAATTTTGTACTGTGTGGACTTATATGGGACTGCCATCAATTTCATTGCCTTTACTTACTGGTACAAATAATTTACCATTAGGCATTCAGTTAATTGGAGACAAGCTAGATGATTTAAGGTTCTTAGGTGTAGCTAATTGGTTGGAAAAAAATTGTAAAAAATATGCTAAATAAAATAACAACATTCTTAGGTTCTGCTCTTGCAGCAGCATTTTTAATAGGTCTTGCAACAACGTTAACAAGATCTTCTATGATTGGTTTTTGGGATGTATTGCCAGTATATATTTTAATGGCTGTAGCAATTTTTATGATGATTTACGAAGCCTTTTTCGATAAAAATTAATTTTTCAGTTCTAGTGAATAATTTTAAAAATAGTTATTTACCCTTCTTATTATTGTTTATTCAGCCAATTTTTATGGCTAGTAATTTAATAGTAGCAAGAGGTGGTGTGGAATATGTTCCTCCAATTTCTCTAGCTTTTTGGAGATGGGTAGTAGTTTTTTTATTATTATTACCTTTTACTTACAAATCTTTAAAAAAAAATTTTAAATTTATAAAGCAAGAATATAAAAGAATATTTTTTATCGGTTCAATGGGTTGTGGTGTTTGTGGAGCTTTTCCATTTCTAGCTGGACAAACAACTACTGTTATTAATATGGGAATTATATATTCATCTTCTCCAATATTCATAATTCTTATCTCTAGTATTTTTTTTAAAGAAAAAATAAACTTTCTTAGAATTGTGGGACTTTTCTCTTGTTTGGTTGGTGTTTTTGCCATTATCATTAAGGGTAATTTATCTTTGTTAATAAGCCTCAAGTTTACAATTGGAGATTTATGGATGTTAGCTTCTGCAATAGGATGGGCTCTTTATTCTATTTATTTATTTTATTGGAAAACAAATCTAAAAATTTTTGACAGATTTACTTTAATTGCATTCTTCGGCATGGTCAGTTTGCTACCATTTTATTTGATAGAAGAGACCTTCTTTGTAAGAACTGTCTTTAATTCAGAATTTTTTATGTGGGTTTTATTTGCAGCTATATCACCAGGAATTATAGCATTTACCTTATATACAATGGTACAAAAGAAACTTGGCGCTTCAATTACTGGTTTTACACTTTATATTTTTACTGTTTATAGCGCTATTTATGGTTTTCTATTTTTTAATGAACAGCTTGAATATTATCACTATTTAGGAACAGCCTTGGTTTTTGGTGGTGTATATTTAGTTAAAAAAAAAAGTAAATATGAAAAAAAAACTTAAAGAGTATTTATTGAAGTTAATTTTAATTATTCCGATAGCTTACTTTTCTTTACTCTTCATTATATTTATATTTCAAAGAAACTTATTATATCACCCAAAAGAAAATAATTATTTTGGTGATGAATTAAAAGTTAAAATAGAAAAAGTAAAGATTCAGACAGGTGATAATTTTGAATTATTAGGATGGTTTCATGAAAAAGATCTTAGAAATTTTAAAACTATCGTTTTCTTTCATGGTAATGCAGGAACATTAGAAAATAGAATACATAAAATTAATCATTTTAAAGAAATGGATATAAATTTTTTAATCATTTCTTGGAGAGGATTTAGTGGAAACTTAGGCAAACCATCAGAAAAAGGTTTATATGAAGATGGAGAGAGTGCAATTAATTGGTTAAAAGAAAAAGGACTTAAAGATAATGACATTGTTGTGTATGGTGAGTCTTTAGGTACTGGGATTGCAACCCATGTTGCTCAAAAGTATAAATTTGCAGGCGTTATACTGGAATCTCCATTTACATCTATGGTTGATGCAGCAAAAAATGTGTATCCATATTTTCCAATCAGATTTTTACTTAAAGACAAATATGAAAGTGATAAAAAAATTAAAAATCTTAAGTCTCCAATTATGATAATGCATGGAGAAGCAGATAAAATAGTGCCATTTTGGATGGGAAAAAAAATGTATAAATTAGCAAATGAACCAAAATATTCTTACTTTTCTGAAAAAGACAATCACATGATGGAATACAACGAAAAGATGATATTAGTTTTGAAGGAATTTTTAAATAGTTTAAATTAAGCCACAATCTGACCAAATAATTTACAAATTTCATTTCTATAAATAGTCAGTGAAAAAATTTATTATAATATCATTTTACTTAATTTTTATTTCAGGTTCCGTAATTGCAGAAAATATAGAATCTTCAGCAAATAATCTCTTTCATATAGGACAAATGAATTCACATAATAAAAATTTTGCTCTTTTTTTTAAAACTAGAGATAAAGCTATTTTAGCAAGAGGGGAGGATTATAATTATGTTACAGATTTTCCTCAAGATTTATATATCTATAATTATGAAACAAAAATTTCATCACCATTAATTTCATACGAATGGTTTCCTTCACAGGCAAAACACCTCTTAGAAGGTTATGATTATCCAGTTTTTCCAGAAGACTTTGCTTATTATTTATTAAAAGATAACAACACCTTAGTCATGATTAGTGCAATTAAAAATATAAGAAAAAATTTCAAATTTGATATTGCTAATAAAAAGTTAAATTCATACCCATCAAATGGTAAGTTTGATTTTATAATTTCATCAATTGCAAAAAATTGTGGACATTCAGATCTTAAAGAAAATTATAAATGTAATTATTATAAACCATTGATTTCAAATAATTTGATTAATTAAATTGTATAAATGCTTCAGCAAATTTTTCTGCATTAAAAATTTGTAAATCATCTTCTTTTTCACCGAGTCCAAGAGCGATTATGGGAAGCTTATATTTTTTAGCAAGTGCTAATAAAATGCCTCCTTTTGCAGTGCCATCTAATTTTGTCATTATCAAACCAGTAAGGGGTATAATTTTGTTAAATTCTTCCACTTGATTGATTACATTTTGACCAGAGGTTGCGTCAAGCACTAGGATTACATCGTGAGGAGCATTTGGATCTATTTTTTTAGTCACATGAGCAATTTTTTTATATTCTTCCATTAAATTTTTTTTATTTTGCAATCTCCCTGCTGTATCAATTAAAACATGATTAAAATCACCCTTTAAAGCATCTTCTATAGCCTTATAAGCAACAGATGCAGGATCAGACCCTTGAGTGGATTTGGTTATTTGTACATCAATTTTATTAGCCCAACTTTCTAATTGCTCTATAGCAGCTGCTCTAAATGTATCGCATGCAGAAAACATGACTTTGTTACCATTAGATTTTAAAATTTTACCAACTTTTCCAATAGTTGTTGTTTTTCCAACTCCGTTAACACCCGATACTAAGACTGCATTGAGTTTTTCTTTCTTATCAAAAAAATTCTCACTTTCTAAAGGTTTCATTAAAGTGACTATATAATCTCTTAGAATTAAATTTACTTCATTCAAGATATCTTTTTTTGGATCTATTTTTTCTTGACCAATAATTTTCTTAATTTCCTCAGCTGCAACAAGACCAACATCTGATTGAATTAGATATTCTTCAATTTGATCTAATGTTTTGTCATCTATTTCTTTTTTGACAATTATTTCTCTTAAGCCAGACGTAAATGCAGAGGCACTTTTTTTAAAACCAATTTTAAATTTATCAAAAATTCCCATTATAATTTAATGTCAATATTTTTGATATCAGACACTGGTCCTTTCATGTGAATACTATTTCTTTCATCAATCGAAATTGTTAAATTACCTAATTCAAATGCTATATCTGTAGTTTTTTCTACTAGATTATTAATATTAGCTGCAGCAGCCGTTGC
Source organism: Candidatus Pelagibacter sp. Uisw_134_02 (assembly GCF_047720265.1). Taxonomy (GTDB): domain Bacteria; phylum Pseudomonadota; class Alphaproteobacteria; order Pelagibacterales; family Pelagibacteraceae; genus Pelagibacter. The sequence goes on along the minus strand of NZ_CP159813.1, from coordinate 1,165,855 downwards.
ACAAGCTGCCGTACCACAAGCCTTAGTAAGCCCAGCTCCTCTTTCCCAAACTTTTACTTTTATTAAATTTCTATTCACAACTTTGGCCAGGGTCACATTACATTTTTCTGGAAATAGTGAGTGATTTTCAATTTTTGGACCAATACTTTGTAAGTCAAATGCCTCTATATCGTCTACAAAAAAAATTATGTGTGGATTGCCTACATTTATGGCTGTTCCACCAATATGCTTGGTATTTTTTCTGTCTATAATTTCAATTTTTAAGTCTTGTGTATCTAGTTGCTTACTTAAAGGAATCTCTTGCCAATTAACTTTTGGTATACCTATTTCGGTCTCAACTAAATTATTTCCTAAAATTTTTGATTTTAGAGAACCTGAAGCTGTTAAGAGTGTTATTTCTTTTTTACCACTTTCTTTTGATAGAAGATCTGCCACACACCTAGTACCATTTCCACAAGCTCCAGATACACTTCCGTCTAAATTATAGAATTCTACATCTGCATCTATTTCTTTATTTTTCTTAATTAGGATGAGTTGATCACATCCAATAAAACTACGATCACATACCTTAATTATTTGATCTTCGCTTAAATTGAAATCTTGGCTTCTTTGATCAATAATTACAAAATCATTGCCTAAACCATCCATTTTAAATGCTTTAATATCCATATATAGATATTTAACTTATTTATTGACTTTTTGAACCTCTATTATAGGTTGATTTCGTTTCCACAAAAACGTTAAATTTGTGGTGTCTTTGGAAACAAAGAGATCAACACTAGTCAGCGATATTCGCCCACTAGTGCGAAACTGCTGTGTGTAATAAATATGTTTGAAAACTTAACAAATAAATTCGAAGAAATTTTTTCTTCTTTAAAAAAAGCAGCTTCACTTGATGAGAATCAGGTAGATGAAGGCTTAAGAGGTATTAGACAGGCTTTATTAGAGGCCGATGTGTCTTTAGATGTAACTAAAGATTTTATAGAAAAAGTTAAGCCAAAGGTTATGGGTCAAGAAATAATCAGATCAACCTCTCCAGGAGATATGGTTGTTAAAATTGTTTATGATGAACTAGTAAGCCTTTTAGGTGAAAGCAACACAGATATTAATTTAAATGCAGTTCCACCAGTTCCAATGATGCTAGTGGGTTTGCAAGGTTCAGGTAAGACCACAACTACAGCAAAATTAGGCAAATATTTAGAAAAAAATAAAAAAAAGAAAATAATGATGGTCAGTCTTGATGTGTATAGACCAGCAGCCCAAGAACAATTAAGATCATTAGGTGAGCAAAATGATATTTTAACTCTTCCTATTATTGAGGGGCAGTTACCAGAAGATATTTGCAGAAGAGCCGTTAATGCTGCAAATCTCAATGGTGCAGAGATTATTTTATTTGATACAGCAGGTAGAACTCAAATAGATCTACAGATGATGAGTGAAATTAAGCAGATAGAAAATATAATTAACCCAACAGAGACATTTTTAGTAGCAGATTCTTTAACAGGTCAAGTTGCTGCTGAAGTTGCAAAAGAATTTAAGAATACTGTAAATTTAACAGGTATTGTTTTAACTAGAGCTGATGGTGATGCCAGAGGTGGCGCAGCCCTTAGCATGAAGTATGTTTCTCAAGTACCTATTAAATTTTTAGGTGTAGGAGAAAAAATAGAAAATCTAGAAGTTTTTCACCCAGATAGAATAGCAAACAGAATATTAGGAATGGGAGATATTGTTTCTCTTGTTGAAAAAGCTGCCGAAGATCTTGGTGAAGAGAATATTAAAAAGGCAGAGGAGAACTTAAAAAAAGGACAATTCTCTATGGAGGATTACTTAACTCAACTTAGACAGATGAAAAAAATGGGAGGTATAGAAGGAATTATGTCATTTATGCCAGGTGTATCTAAAATGAAATCACAGATGGACGCTTCAGGAATTGATGAAAGAGTTATCACTCAAAATGAAGCAATCATTTTATCTATGACGAAAAAAGAAAGAGGAAACCCTAAAATCATTGATGGTTCTAGGAAAAAACGAATTGCTAATGGCTCTGGAACAGATGCGGCCACTATCAATAAATTGCTTAAGCAATTTAAAATGATGTCTGAAATGATGAAAAAGATGTCAAAAGGAAACCTGAAAGGTATGTCAGATAAAGGGATACCTCCAGAGCTACTAAATCAACTTAAATAAATAAAGGAAAAAAAATGTTAAAAATAAGACTATCAAGAGGTGGAACAAAGAAAAGACCAGTATATAAAGTGGTTATAGCCGACAGTCGTCGTGCAAGAGATGGAAAATTTATTGAGAAAGTAGGATTCTTTAATCCTCTTTTACCAAAAGATAAAAAAGAAAGAGTTGGGTTGGAAGCCGAAAGAATAAAATATTGGTTAGGTCAAGGTGCTCAACCAACAACTAGAGTTGCAAGAATTTTAGGTGAAAATGATATTATGGCAATGCCTGCAAATGGTAGCAATCCAAGCAAAGCTATTCCAAAAAAGGAAAGAAAAAAAGAAGGAGAAGAAGCTCCTAAAGCAGAAGCTCCTAAAGCAGAAGCTCCTAAAGCAGAAGCTCCTAAAGCAGAAGCTCCTAAAGCAGAAGCTCCTAAAGCAGAAGCTCCTAAAGCAGAAGCTCCTAAAGCAGAAGCTCCTAAAGCAGAAGCTCCTAAAGCAGAAGCTCCTAAAGCAGAAGCTCCTAAAGCAGAAGCTCCTAAAGCAGAAGCTCCTAAAGCAGAAGCTCCTAAAGCAGAAGCTCCTAAAGCAGAAGCTCCAAAGGAAGAGGTTAAATAACTGGTTTCATGTGGCAAGCTCAGATATTCACACTTTACCCAGACATTTTTCCAGGCCCTTTAAGTAAAGGGCTTTATGGAAAAGCTTTATTAAATAAACTCTGGGATCTAAAAGTTGTAAATATAAGAGACTCAGCTGAAGATAAACATAAGACTGTTGACGACACGCCTTTTGGTGGTGGATCAGGAATGTTGTTGAAAGCTGATATTTTGGCAAAATCAATAGATCAAAATAAAAAACAAGGAGAAAGAATTTTTTATTTATCTCCTAAAGGAAAAAAACTTGATCAAAAATTAGCACTAGAACTTTCAAAAGAAAAATCAATCAGTTTAATATGTGGTCATTTTGAAGGTGTTGATGAAAGAATATTATCAACAAGAAATATAGAAGAGCTTAGCATTGGAGACTTCATTTTATCAGGAGGTGAAACAGCATCTTTTGTTGTATTAGATAGTATCCTAAGATTATTGCCTGGAGTGTTAGGAAATGAGCAGTCAAAAACAGATGAGAGTTTTGAAAATGGCCTTTTAGAGTATCCTCAGTATACAAAACCTCAAATTTGGGAGGAAAATAGTGTCCCTGAAGTGTTATTATCAGGGGATCACAACAAAATTAAAGACTGGCGTTTATCACAATCAGAGGCTATAACACGCGTCCGAAGACCAGATTTGTGGAAGAAATATAAGAAAAATTAGTTTGATAAATATTACTATGAAAACAATAGAAGAAATAAACCAATTTAACGTTAAACAAATACTTGCTGAAAAAAAAATACCAGAATTTTTTCCAGGTGATGTTATAAAGGTTGGTGTAAGAATTACAGAGGGTAAAAAAGACAGAATTCAATATTTTGAAGGTGTTTGCATAGCAAGAAAAAATAGAGATTTAAATTCCTCATTTACAGTTAGAAAAATTTCTTTTGGGGAAGGTGTTGAAAGAACATTCCCTTTATATGGAACAGTTATTGATACAATAACAGTTATTAGGCATGGAAAAGTAAGAAGAGCCAAATTATATTACTTAAGAGATAGAACAGGTAAATCAGCTAGAATTGCAGAAAAAATTAGAAAAAAAATAGGTATAGAGGTTGATGTTAAACCTGAAATTGTAACTGAAGAAACTTTAGCACCGGTTGCTGCAGAACCTAAAATAAAACCAGATGTTCAAGCAGAACCTGAAAAAAAACCAGATGTTCAAGCAGAACCAAAACTAGAAAAATCAGAAGAAAAAAAATAGCTTTTTTTTCAATGCCTTTAACCCTTTACGATAAAATTTGGAATGATCATTTAGTTGATCAACAAGATGATGGTACAGCACTATTGTTTGTAGATCGACATTTAGTCCATGAAGTGACAAGCCCACAAGCTTTTGAAGGATTAAGAAATTCCAACAGAAAAGTCAGACAACCCAGTTTAACACTAGCAGTTGCAGATCATAACGTTCCAACTACTGATAGATCTAAAGGAATAGCAGATCAAGAATCTAAAATTCAGGTAGATACTTTGGAAAATAATTGTAAAGAATTTGGAGTTCAATACTTAGGAATGGATGACAAGAGACAAGGAATTGTTCATATAATTGGTCCTGAACAAGGTTTTACTCAGCCAGGAACTATAATTGTTTGTGGAGATAGTCATACAGCAACACATGGTGCATTTGGTGCTTTAGCTTTTGGGATTGGAACCTCAGAAGTAGAACACGTTCTAGCAACGCAAACATTAGTTCAAAAAAAAGCAAAAAATTTTAGAATTAATGTTAATGGAAAACTTCGTATTGGAGTCACTTCCAAAGATGTAATTTTACAGATTATTGGAAACATTGGGACTGCAGGAGGAACGGGATCTGTTATTGAGTATGCAGGTAGTTTGATATCATCTTTAAGCGTAGAGCAGAGAATGACAATTTGTAATATGACTATTGAAGGAGGAGCAAGAGCAGGACTAATAGCTCCAGATGAAAAAATATTTGAGTATTTAAAAGGTAAACCAATGTCTCCAAAAAATAAAAATTGGGACAAAGCTATGAAATATTGGGAAAACTTAAAAACTGATAATGGAGCAAAATTTCATAAAGAAATTAATATAGTTGCTGAAGATATTTTACCTATGATCACTTGGGGAACTTCTCCTCAAGATGTAATCACAATCGATGGCAAAGTTCCAAATCCTAAAAATGAACAAGATGAAGATAAAAAAAATTCTATAGAAAGATCATTAAATTACATGGGGCTAAAAGCTGATACATTAGCTACCGATATTAAAATTGACAAAGTCTTCATAGGAAGTTGTACAAATGGTAGAATTGAAGATCTAAGAGAAGCTGCAAAAATATTAAAAGACAAAAAGAAAGCGTCACACGTGCATGCAATGGTTGTTCCAGGCTCAGGTTTAGTTAAAGAACAAGCAGAACAGGAAGGCTTAGACAAAATATTTATAGAATCTGGTTTTGAATGGAGAGAGCCTGGTTGTTCTATGTGTCTTGCAATGAATGCAGATAAATTAAAACCACAAGAAAGATGTGCCTCGACCTCAAATAGAAATTTTGAAGGAAGACAAGGCAGAGGTGGACGAACACATTTAGTAAGCCCTGGAATGGCAGCAGCAGCAGCAATTTCTGGAAACCTAGATGATGTAAGAAAGTATCAAAATTAAAATGCAAAAATTTAACTCACTTACAAGTATCCCAGCATATTTACCAATAGTAAATATTGATACAGATATGATTATTCCAAAACAGTTTCTTAAAACAATAAAAAGAACAGGGTTAGGAAAAAATTTATTTTTTGAAATGAGATATGATGAAAATGGAAATGAGGTTAAAGACTTTATTCTTAATAAAGAACCTCACAATCAATCAAAAATATTGATTGCAGGAAAAAACTTTGGTTGTGGTTCATCAAGGGAGCATGCTCCTTGGGCACTTTTAGATTTTGGAATTACATGTGTGATAAGCTCAAGTTATGCTGATATTTTTTACAGTAACTGTTTTAAAAATGGAATTTTACCAATTATTTTACCAGAAGAAAAAATTAAAGAATTATCAGAATATTCAAAAAGAAAAGAAGAGATATCAATAGATTTAAAAGAAGAAAAAATTATTTTTGGAAATAGTGAAATCAAATTTGATGTTGATCCATTTAAGAAAAATTGTTTATTAGAAGGACTTGACGATATTGCACTTTCATTGGCTAAAAAAGAAAAAATTGATAATTTTGAGGAAAATTTAAAAAATAACAAACCATGGATATTTAATGATTAAAGTTAAAAAAAGAAAAATTTTACTTTTACCGGGTGATGGTATTGGACCTGAAGTTATTCAAGAAGTAAAAAAAGTTATTCAATGGTTTAATTCAAATAAATCTTTAGATTTTGAAATTGATCAAGACTTAGCTGGTGGTTGTTCTTATGATAAACATGGATCACCAATTACAGATGAGGTTTTTTACAAAGCTCTAGAAAGTGAGGTTGTAATGTTAGGTGCTGTTGGTGGCCCTAAATGGGATGATTTAGATTTTTCAAAAAAACCTGAAAGAGCTCTATTAAAATTAAGAAAAGAATTAAAATTATTTGCAAATTTAAGACCAGCAATTTGTTTTGAGCAACTAGTAGATGCATCAACTCTAAAACCAGAAATTGTTTCAGGTTTAGACATAATGATTGTTAGAGAATTAACAGGTGGAATTTATTTTGGAGAACCAAGAGGAATTAAACCAATAGAAAATGGTGAAAGAAAAGGGATTAATACTCACTCTTATACAACGAGTGAAATAGTCAGAGTAGCTAAGGTAGCTTTTGATTTAGCTAAGAAAAGATCTAATAAAGTTACTTCTTGTGAAAAATCAAATGTAATGGAAGCAGGACAACTTTGGAAAGAAGAGGTTCAAGAGCTTCATGACAAAGAATATAAAGACGTTGAGTTAATTCATATGCTTGCAGATAACTGTGCAATGCAATTATTAAGAAATCCAAAACAATTTGATGTCATTGTTACCGATAATTTATTTGGAGACATGCTTTCAGACCAAGCCTCAATGTTAACTGGTTCCCTAGGCTTACTTCCATCCGCTTCACTTGGAGCAAAAAATAAAGAAGGTGAGATGAGAGCGATGTATGAACCTATTCATGGATCAGCCCCAGATATAGCTGGCAAAGATATTGCTAATCCGATTGCATCAATTTTAAGTTTTGCAATGGCATTAAGATACTCATTAGATCTAGATAATGAGGCAGATACTTTAGAAAAAGCTGTTCAAGATGTATTAAACGATGGCCTTAGAACTAAAGATATTATTTCTGAAGGAAAAAAAGAAGCATCAACATCAGCTATGGGTGATGCGATAATTTCAAAATTGCAATAATTAATTATTTATCCTAAAGTTCCCAGATGCCAAATTATACTGCACCAGTAGAAGATATGATGTTTCTTTTTGATAAATTAAGAAATAACAAAGATTATAATGATCTTGAAAAATATAAAGAAGTTAACTCAGAACTAGTAAAAGATATTTTAGAAGAAGCTGCTAAGATTAATCAAAATCTAATATTGCCATTAGCAAAATCAGGTGATGAAAATCCTACAGTTCTAGAGAATGGAGTAGTGAGAACACCTCCTGGTTATAAAGAAGCGTATTTAAAATATATTGAAGATGGATGGACCTCACTTTCATGTGATCCCAAATATGGTGGACAAGGAATGCCAAAAACTGTAAGTGCTTTTTTTGATGAAATGTTATCATCTGCAAGTCTATCATTTAAGCTCTATAGTGAACTAAGTATAGGTGCGTACAATTGTATTTCTCACCATGCCACAGATGAAATAAAGGAAAAATATCTTCCAAAAATGGTTGAAGGTAAATGGAGTGGCACAATGTGTCTAACAGAACCAGTTTGTGGAACAGATTTAGGTCTTTTAAAAACGAAGGCAGTAGAACAGTCAGATGGAACTTTTAAATTAAGTGGACAGAAAATTTTTATTACTTCAGGTGATCAAGATTTAACAGAAAATATCATTCATTTAGTTATTGCAAGAGCAGCTGACTCTCCAGCAGGGACAAAAGGAATAAGTTTATTTTTAGTACCTAAATTTTTTGTAAATGAGGATAGATCTATTGGAGCTAGAAATGGAGTGTCCACAGGATCTATAGAAAGTAAGATGGGAATTAAAGGCTCTGCTACTTGTGTATTAAATTTTGATGATGCAACTGGTTATATGATTGGATCAAAAAATAAAGGGTTAAATGCAATGTTTACTATGATGAATTTAGAGAGAATTGTTGTTGGAATTCAAGGCTTGGGAATTTCTGAAATTGCGTATCAAAATTCTTTAAGCTATGCAAAAGAAAGAAAACAAGGAAAAACAAATAATACGAAATCAACCAATGGTGCTGATTTTATAATTGAGCATGCTGATATTAGAAAATCTTTGTTAAATATGAAATCTATAATTGAAGGTGAACGAGCTTTATGTTTTTGGTTATCTCAACAAACAGAAGTTAGCCTTTACCATCCTGATGAAAAAATAAAGCAGGAAGCTTCAGACCTTGTTTCTTTAATGACGCCTGTAGTTAAAACGATGTTTAGTGATATGGGAATGGAAATAACAAGTGACGCAATGCAGGTTCATGGTGGTTATGGATATACAAAAGATCAAGGAATAGAACAATTATATAGAGATAATAGAATTACCCCAATCTATGAGGGAACCAATTCTATTCAAGCAGCAGATTTAGTTTTCAGAAAATTGGTAAATAAAAATGGTGATATAATTAACAAATATATCGAAATGGTCAAAAATGACTGTGATAGTGAAAATGAAAAATTAAAACCTTTTACGGATGATTTAAAAATGAATTTAGAAATTTTATCTAAATTTACATCTTGGATTAAGGAAAAAATAGAAAACTCAAAAGACGACGCAAGTGCAGCATGTAATGACTATTTAAAAGCATTAGGATTTATCTCTATAGCTCATGCATGGATAAAAGTTTTAGAAGTTAGTTTTAAAGATTATGAACAAAATAAAGACTTTTACGAAGATAAGATACAAACAGCAAATTTTTATTTTAAAAGAGTTTTACCAAGAGCTGAAAGTCATTTTAAAACTGCTACATCAGGAAGTGACTATATAATGAATTTCAAATTTAATTAATATGAGTCATTATGATAAAAATTTAGATAAAAATGAGGCTAACTACGTTCCATTATCGCCTTTAACATTTATAGAAAGAACAAAAGATATATATCCAAATTATGAAGCCATAGTTTATGAAAGTAGATCGTATACCTGGCAAGAAGTTTATAAAAGATGTGTTAAGTTTGCGAGTGCATTAGGTAAATTAGGTGTGAAAACTGGTGATACAGTTTCAATAATGGCTTTTAATACGCCAGAAATTTTTGAAGCTCATTATTCAATACCTATGGTTGGTGCAGTAATCAATGCAATCAATACAAGATTAGATCCAAGTACAGTGAGTTATATTTTAGAACATAGTGATGCAAAAGTTTTAATTGTGGACAGACAATTTCATGAAGTGATTACTAAAGCTTTAAAGAATGTCAAAAATAAAATTACTATTATTGATATAGATGATAAAGATATAGACACAAGTAGCTTTAAAAAAATTGGTGAATTAGAATATGAAAATTTTCTAAATAGTGGAGATGAAAATTATGAATGGAAAAAACCAAAAGATGAATGGCAAGCGATTTCACTAGGATACACCTCTGGAACAACAGGTAACCCTAAGGGCGTTGTTTATCATCATAGAGGGTCATATTTAATGGCAACCGGAAGTACTCAGGCATGGAATATGCCTAATAGACTAAATTTTTTATGTGTTGTGCCAATGTTTCATTGTAATGGATGGTGCTATCCATGGACGCTTTCAATGTTACATGCAAGAATTATTTGCCTTAGAAATATTGATACAAAAAAAATGTTTCAGTTAATTGATAAATATGACGTAACTCATTTTGGAGGGGCACCAATAGTTTTAAATATGATAGTTAATACCCCTAAAGAAGATCAAAAAAAATTAAAGAGAAAAGTGAATGTTTTGACTGCAGGTGCACCACCACCAAGTATTATTTTTGAAAAAATGGAGAATTTAGGGTTTGAAGTCATGCATGTATATGGACTAACAGAAACTTATGGACATATGTTGCAGTGCGCATGGAATGAAGAATGGAATGAATTAGATAAAGATAAAAAAAATGAAATTAAAGCAAGACAAGGAGTTAGATATCCTAATACTGAAGGTGCTGTGGTTATGGATCCTGAGACAATGAAACCTGTGCCAAAAGATGGAAAAACTATGGGTGAAATTATGATTAGAGGAAACATTGTAATGAAGGGATATTATAAAGATAAAGAAGCAACCGATAAAGCTATGTCCGGTGGGTGGTTTCACTCTGGAGATTTAGCTGTAACCCATCCTGATGGATATATAAAAATTCAAGATAGATCTAAAGATATTATTATTTCAGGAGGAGAAAATATTTCTTCAATTGAAATTGAAAATGCAATAGCAAAACATCCATCTGTATCATTAGCTGCAGTCGTTGCTAAACCAGATGAAAAATGGGGTGAAACACCATGTGCATTTGTTGAATTAATTAAAGATAAACCAGTGACGGAAAAAGAAATAATAGATTTTTGCAGAGAAACGTTGGCAGGATTTAAACTTCCCAAGAGTGTTATTTTTTGTGATTTACCAAAAACTTCAACAGGAAAAATCCAAAAATTTGAGCTTAGAAAAAAAATCAAGGATCAAATTTGATCTTTCAAGTAGATAACAAGAATGTCTTTGCATCAGATGCAGGGCAAGGTATTGATAAAAATAAAGAAACAATAATCTTTCTTCATGGAAGTGGGCTCTCACATATTGTTTGGTCATTAACAGAGCAGTATTTATCAAATCAAAATTATAATGTTTTAGCAATTGACATACCAGGTCATGGAAATTCTGAAGGTGATTGTTTAAAATCAATAGAAGAAATTTCAGATTGGTTAGAAAAGTTTTTTAATCAACTTAATATTTCTGAATTAACAATAATAGGTCATTCTCAAGGGAGTTTGGAAGCATTGGAATATTCGTCAAGGTATTCAAAAAGAGTTAAAAATTTAATATTTGTTGGTGGCTCTTATAGAATGCCTGTTAATCAAGATTTAATAGATCTTGCTGAGAGTGGAGATGATAAGGCAGTTCAATTAATGATGAAATGGAGCTATGAGAACTCTAAAAAATTTATTGGGGGCAATCCTGTAGAAAAAATTATTAATTCCCCAAAGGATATTAGAGAAATTTTAGCCACCGATCTTATAGCTTGTAATAATTATAAAAATGGATCTGAGGCATTAAAGTCAATCAATTGTCCCACATTATTTATTTTTGGTGAGTTAGATAAGATGGTTAACCTTGAAAAAGGTAAGAAATTTGCTGAACTTATTCCTAATTCAAAGACACATATAATAAAAGATTGTGGACATATGATTATGTTTGAAAAAGCTTTTGAAATGAGAGAAAAGATCTCTGAATTTTTAAAAAAATGAAAAACTTTTCAATAGCAAAATCTAGAAGATTAAGAAGCACTCCCTATACCTCAAGAATAGAGAAACAAGGAGTTACAGCATATACAATTTATAATCATATGTTATTGCCAGCTGCTTTTGGCTCAATTGAAGATAGCTACAGGCATTTAAAAGAACATGTCCAGGTTTGGGATGTTGCTGCTGAAAGACAAGTAGAAATATCAGGAAAAGACTCCGCTGAATTAGTGCAATTGATGACATGTCGAGATCTATCAAAATCTAAAATTGGCAGATGTTATTATTGCCCAATAATAGATGAAAATGGAAATTTAGTTAATGATCCAGTTGTTTTAAAACTAGATGAAAATAAATGGTGGATATCAATAGCAGACTCAGATGTAATTTTTTTTGCTAAAGGATTGGCTTCAGGACATAAATTTGATGTTAAAATTATAGAACCAATAGTTGATATAATGGCAATACAAGGTCCAAAATCATTTGGATTAATGGAAAAAGTTTTTGGAAAAAAAATTACTGAACTAAAATTCTTTGGATTTGATTATTTTGATTTTGAGGGTACCAAACATTTAATAGCAAGATCAGGATGGTCTAAGCAAGGCGGATATGAAGTTTATGTCCAAAATACAGATTCTGGTCAAAAATTATATGATCATCTTTTTGAAATGGGAAAAGAATTTAAAGTAGGACCTGGATGTCCTAACTTAATAGAAAGAATTGAGAGTGCTCTACTATCTTATGGTAATGACTTTGATAACAACGACAACCCATTTGAATGTGGTTTTGATCAGTATGTTAGCTTAAATAGTGATATAAAATTTTTAGGGAAAGAAAAATTAAAAGAGGTAAAATTAAAAGGACCTAAAAAGAAGTTAATGGGAATTAAAATCGACATAAAAGAAATTAGTCTTACTGGTTCAAAAAATTTATATGATGACAATAACAATATAATTGGTGAATTAAGATCAGCTTGTTATTCACCTCATTTTCAAATGGTTATTGGAATAGCAATGATCAAGAAGCCTCATTGGGAAGTGTCTCAAAGCTTTAAAATTCAGATAAACGATAATACCTTTAACGGAAACGTTTGTGATTTACCCTTCATCTAGTATAAAAGTTAAATAATATCATGAATATAGCAATTGTAGGAGCCACAGGTAACGTTGGAAGAAAAATGCTCGAAGTACTAGAGCAGAAAAAAATTCTAATTGATAAATTATTTTTAGTAGCTTCTTCAAGAAGTGTTGGTCAAAAAATAAATTTTAATGGAAAGGAGCATGAAGTTTATAACTTAGAGACATACGATTTCTCAAAAGCTGAAATTACATTTTTTGCAGCTGGTGGAAAAATATCAGAAAAATATGCAGAGAAAGCATCAAAACATACAACAATAATTGATAATTCTAGCTTTTTTAGAATGGATAAGGATGTTCCTTTAATTGTTCCTCAAGTAAATCCAGAAGCAATTAACGTTTTAAAAAAAAATATTATTGCTAATCCAAACTGCTCTACAGCACAATTAGTAATAGCTCTAAAACCGTTACATGATGAATTTAATATAAAAAGAGTGGTTATATCAACTTATCAATCTGTATCTGGTGGTGGTAAAGCACCAATGGATGAATTGATTGAGCAAACTAAATTATCATTAGATAAGTATAAAATAAATTCTAAAAATTTTACTAAACAAATTGCATTTAATGCTATTCCACACATAGATGTTTTTGCAGATGACGGTTATACAAAAGAAGAATTAAAGATGGTTAATGAAACAAAGAAGATTCTTGACGACACGATTGAACTAACAGCAACATGTGTAAGAATTCCAGTATTAGTTTCTCACGCCGAGTCAGTTAATATTGAATTTGAAAAACCATTTAGTTTAGAAAAAATACACTCTTTATTAAATGTTGCAGAAGGGTGTGAAGTATATGATAAAAGAGAAGACGGAGGTTATATAACACCTTTAGAGGCAGAAGGTAAAAATGAAACTTATATTTCTCGTATTAGGGAAGATAAAACAAAAAAGAATACAATTAATATGTGGATAGTCTCAGATAACTTATTAAGAGGTGCTGCATTGAATTCAGTTGAAATAGCTGAGCTATTAATTAAAAAAAATAATGGATAATAATAACCCTCTATCACCACATATTCAAATTTATAGATGGCATATATCATCTTTGGTTTCTATCTCTCACAGAATTACAGGGATAGTTAATATATTAGCAATAACAGCAATTTGTTTGTGGATCTTTTCGTTATTATTGGGAGAATCTAACTACGATCTAACAAAATTTTTTTTACAATCTATTTTTGGAAAATTTATTATTATTTGTTTAACTTGGTCATTTAGTTTTCAAACATTGAGTGAAATAAGACACCTAGTGATGGATCTTGGTTATGGATTTGAACTAAAGACTACAAAGATTACAGGTTTAGCGGTCATTTTTGGATCTATTTTTTTTACAATTATATTTTATCTATTAGGAAAAAATTTTATTTAAATGAATTCTGTAACAAAAAAATGGCTGTTTATGAAAATTAGTTCAGCAATTCTAGTACCTTTAATGATTTGGTTTATTGTAAATCTAATTTCAATTTTTGATAAAGATTATACTGAGGTTGTAAATTTTTTAACTACTCAGCCTTCTAAAATTTTAGTTTCTCTAACACTAGTATTTGCTTACTTTTTCTCAGCTTTAAGTATTAGTGAGGTGTTTGAAGACTATATTCAAGACGAAAAAATCAAAAATGCCGCAAACAAAGCACTTAATATTTTTGCTATAATAATGCCATTAATAACAATTATTGTAATATTTAATTTAAACTAATGAGTTCATACAAAATAATAGACCATGAATACGATGTAATAGTGCTTGGAGCGGGTGGCTCTGGCTTGCGGGCTGCTGTTGGTTTAAGTGAGGCAGGATTAAAAACTGCATGTATATCAAAAGTATTTCCAACAAGAAGTCATACTTCTGCTGCTCAAGGAGGTATCTCGGCATCTTTAGGAAATATGGGTGAAGATGATTGGCGTTGGCACATGTACGATACTGTTAAAGGTGCCGATTGGTTAGGTGATCAGGATAGTATTGAGTATCTTTGTAAAGAAGCTCCTGCAGCAGTTATTGAATTAGAAAAATATGGAGTTCCATTTAGCAGAACAGAAGATGGAAAAATTTATCAAAGACCTTTTGGGGGAATGACAAAAAATTATGGTAATGGAATAGTGCAGAGAACTTGTGCAGCGGCTGATAGAACTGGACATGCAATTCTTCATACACTTTATGGACAAGCACTTAAGCATAACACAGAATTTTTTATAGAATATTTTGCACTAGATCTATTAATGAAAGACGGTGAATGTAAGGGGTTAATAGCTTGGAATTTAAATGATGGTACAATTCATAGGTTTAGAGCTCATGCAACTATAATTGCCACTGGTGGATATGGTAAAGTTTATTATTCTGCAACATCGGCTCACACATGCACAGGCGATGGAAATGCAATGGTTTTAAGAGCTGGACTTCCGTTACAAGATATGGAGTTTGTTCAATTTCATCCTACAGGAATTTATGGTCATGGTACTTTAATTTCAGAAGGTGTTAGAGGAGAAGGTGGATACCTTATTAACTCCAAAGGAGAAAGATTTATGGAGAGGTATGCTCCTAATGCAAAAGATTTAGCATCTCGAGATGTAGTGAGCAGATCAATGTCTATTGAAATTAACGAAGGAAGAGGCGTAGGTAAGGATCAAGATCATGTTCTTTTAAATTTAAGTCACTTAGACAAAAAAGTAATTGCCGAAAGACTTCCAGGAATTTCTGATGCAGCAAGATTATTTGCTAATGTTGATGTAACAAAAGAACCAATACCTGTTGTTCCAACTGTTCATTACAATATGGGGGGAATCCCAACAAATTATAAAGCTGAGGTCCTAACAGTTGATGGTTCTGAAAAAACCGTACCAGGACTAATGGCGATTGGTGAAGCAGCATGTGTTTCTGTTCATGGAGCTAATAGATTGGGTTCTAATTCTTTAATAGATTTAGTTGTATTTGGAAGGGCTGCTGCAAAAAGAGCTGCAGAGCTAGTCAAGCCAGGAACTCCTCATGAAGATATAGGAGAGTCTGAAACAGAAAAATGTTTGGAACGATTTGATAAACTTAGAAATTCTAATGGAGAAAATAGTACAGCAGAATTGAGACTTGCCATGCAAAAAACTATGCAATCAAAATGTGCAGTCTTTAGAACAGAAAAAACTCTTAAAGAAGGTGTTTCCGAAATCAGAAAAACATATGATGCTATGGGGTCAATTTCTGTTAAAGATAAATCACTTGTTTTTAATACTGATTTAGTTGAAACATTGGAATTTGATAATTTAATAAGACAGGCAATCACCACAGTAGACTCTGCTTATAATAGACAAGAGAGTAGAGGGGCACATGCTAGAGAAGATTTCCCTAAAAGAGATGATGAAAAATTTATGCAACATACTATTGCTTGGTGTAATGGAAAAGATACAAAAATTGGTTACAGACCAGTTCATAAAACAACTTTAACAAATGAAGTTCAATATTTCCCTCCACAAGAGCGGGTATATTAATGGTTCAAATAAATTTACCTAAAGACTCAGAAGTTAAAAAAGGCATTTATTATAAAGACAAAACTGGTTCCAAAAATATTAGAAAAGTAAATGTATATAGGTGGGACCCTAGTTCAGGTGAAAACCCAAGAGTAGATTCGTATGAGGTTGATATGGATAATTGTCCTTCAAAAGTTTTAGATATTCTAAATAAAATCAAAAATGAAATTGACCCATCGTTAGCTTATAGAAGATCGTGTGCTCATGGTGTTTGTGGTTCATGTGCAATGAATATGGATGGCAAAAATGGTTTAGCGTGTACCAAGCCTCATGCAGAAATAGATGGAGATATTAATATTTATCCATTGCCTCATTTAAAAGTTAAGAGAGATCTAATAGGTGATTTAAGTGGGCTATATAAACAGTATGAGTCAATTGAACCTTGGCTGAAAACAAATCAAAAAGTTGAAACTACTGAAATATTACAAACGAAAGAAGATAGGGTAAAATTGGATGGTGCCTATGAGTGTATTATGTGTGCATGTTGCTCAACATCCTGCCCAAGTTATTGGTGGAATGGTGATAAATATTTGGGCCCTGCAGTTTTACTTCAGGCCTATAGATGGATTGTAGACAGTAGAGATGATGAAAGAAAAAAGAGATTAAAAAAAGTAGCTGATGAACTTAAGTTATACAGATGTCATACTATTATGAATTGTACTAGCGCATGTCCAAAAGGACTAAATCCAGCAAAAGCTATAGCTGAATTGAAAAAAATGCTTGCAACAAGCTAATTACCCCTTTAAATAAAAGCATTCATGAATTTATTAGAACATTTTGTTGGCGGAAAGCTAATTTCAGGCTCATCTGATAGAAAAAGTAAAATTTTTAACCCCGCAACAGGCGAACAAGAATCAGAAGTAAGATTAGCTAGCAAGAATGATCTTGATCAAGCTGTAGAGGTGGCTCAAAAAGCTTTTGAAACGTGGTCATTAAAACCCGCACTTCAAAGAGCAAGAGTAATGTTTAAATTTAAAGAATTAATAGAAAAGAATGCTGATGAACTTACAAAACTAATAGTGTCAGAGCATGGCAAGGTTTACGAAGATGCCAAGGGTTCTTTAACAAGGGGTTTAGAAGTTGTTGAGTTTGCCTGCGGAATTCCAAATTTGCTTAAAGGAGAATTTTCAGAAAATGTAGGGACAAATGTGGATAGCTGGTCAATGCGTCAGCCTCTTGGAGTTGTTGCTGGTATTACACCATTTAATTTTCCAGCAATGGTACCTATGTGGATGTTCCCTTTAGCTATTGCATGTGGAAATACATTTATTTTAAAACCATCAGAAAAAGACCCTTCCTGTCCACTAAGATTAGCTGAATTGCTAACAGAAGCTGGACTGCCAGATGGAGTTTTTAATGTTGTAAATGGAGATAAAGAATCAGTTGATGCAATTTTAACAAACAAAGATGTTAAAGCTGTAAGTTTTGTAGGCTCAACATCAATTGCAAAATATATTTATGAAAATTCTGCAAAAAATGAAAAAAGAGTTCAAGCTTTAGGTGGTGCAAAAAACCATTTGGTTGTAATGCCTGACTGCGATCTTGATGGTGCAGTAAATGGATTAATGGGTGCAGCATATGGATCGGCCGGAGAAAGGTGTATGGCTCAATCAGTTGCTGTAGCCGTAGGAGATATAGGTGATGAATTAGTTGATCGTTTATCAAAAAAAGCTGAAGCATTAAAAGTAGGACCAGGTATGGACAAAACATCTGAGATGGGTCCGTTAGTTACCAAAGAACATTTAGAAAAAGTAAAAGGTTATGTTGATCTGGGTGTTGAAGAGGGTGCTAAATTGATTGTGGATGGAAGAAACATAAAACTTCAAGGATATGAAAATGGTTTTTTTATAGGTGGTTGTTTATTTGATCACGTTAAAAAAGAAATGAGAATTTACAAAGAAGAAATATTTGGCCCAGTCTTATCAGTTATAAGAGTTAAAACTTTTGAGGAAGCAACAAAACTAATTAATGATCATGAATATGGTAATGGAGTAAGCATTTATACAAGAGATGGTGATGCTGGTAGAACGTTTGCTAGCAAAATTCAAGTTGGTATGGTTGGAATTAATGTTCCAATACCAGTACCAATGGCATTCCATAGTTTTGGTGGATGGAAAAGATCTTTATTTGGAGATAGTGCCATGCACGGAGCTGAAGGAATTAAATTTTATACAAAACTTAAAACAGTAACATCAAGATGGCCATCTGGAATTAGATCTAATGCAGAATTTGTCATGCCAACAATGAAATAAGGAAAAAAATGAAAAAAATATCTTTAATAGGAGCTGGTCAAATTGGAGGCACTTTAGCTCACTTAATTGGAACAAAAGAAGTAGCTAATGAAGTAGTTCTTTTCGATGTAGCAAGTGGCATAGCCAAAGGTAAAGCTTTGGATATTGCTCAATCTTCTTCTGTTGATGGTTTTAGTGTAAAATTTTCAGGAACAGATAATTATGATGACATTAAAGGATCTGACGTAATAATTATTACCGCAGGAGTTCCAAGAAAACCAGGAATGAGTAGAGACGACTTATTAGGTATTAATTTAAAAATTATTAAACAAGTAGCTGAAGGCATTAAAAAAAATGCACCTGATGCATTCATTATATGTATTACAAATCCACTAGATGTTATGGTAATGGCATTTCAGAAATTTTCAGGACTACCAGCAAATAAAATAGTTGGAATGGCAGGAATTTTAGATAGCTCGAGATTTAAATTATTTCTATCAGAAGAGTTAAATGTTCCAGTAAAAGAAATAGATGCAATGGTAATGGGTGGTCACGGAGACACAATGGTTCCAATGCCAAGATTTACAAAAGTTTCAGGAAAACCACTATTAGATATAGTTAAAGAAGGAAAGTTATCTTTAGAAAGACTAGAAGAAATTAACCAAAGGACAAGAGACGGTGGTGCTGAAATTGTTAAATATTTAGAAAAAGGATCTGCATTTTATGCTCCTGCAGCATCAGGTGTACAAATGGCAGAAGCATATCTAAAAGATGAAAAAAAGTTATTACCATGTGCAATTCAATTAAATGGAGAGTATGGAGTAAGCAATGTTTATGCTGGTGTACCAGTAATAATTGGGAAAAATGGTGTTGAAAAAATAGAACAGATAGATTTAGATGAAAAAGAAAAAAAAGAATTTATGCACTCAATCGATGCTGTCAAGGCTCTTTGGAAAGCGGCATCTAAGATAGATCCAGATCTTTCCAAATAATGAATATTCACGAACATCAAGCTAAACAAATTTTAAAAAAATATGGAGCAGTAGTTCCTGAAGGAATTTTTGCCTTGAATGTCGAAGAGTTAGTGGAAAAAGCAAAATCACTGAAAACAGAAAAATTTGTATTAAAAGCCCAAATTCATGCAGGTGGAAGAGGAAAAGCAGGAGGTGTTAAAATTTTAAACACTATAGAAGAATTAGCTATAGCAGCAAAAGAGTTGTTTGGTAAAATTCTTGTAACTCACCAAACTGGTCCTGAAGGTAGAGAAGTTAAAAGATTATATGTTGAAGAGTCTTCAAATATAGAAAAGGAATTTTATTTATCCTGTTTAATTGATAGATCTAGTTCAAAAATTGCATTTATATCAAGTGATCAAGGTGGAATGGATATTGAAGAGGTAGCCAATAAAACACCTAAAAAAATTATAACAACAAAAGTAGAAATTGCTGATGAGATTTCAGACACAGTTTGTGAAGAAATAATAAAAATATTTAATCTAACTGATGATGCAAAAAAACAAGCAATATCCTTGATTAAATCATTATTTAAGATGTTTATTGGTACAGATGCGAATATGGTTGAGGTCAACCCATTGATATTAACCAAAGAAAAAAAAATTGTATGTCTAGATGCAAAAGTAAATTTTGACTCTAATGCTTTATTTAAACATCCAGAAATTATGAAGCTAAGAGATTTAAATGAAGAAGATCCTACAGAAATAGAAGCAAGCAAGCATGATCTTGCATATATAAAATTAGATGGAAGTATTGGTTGTATGGTTAATGGTGCTGGACTTGCAATGGCAACTATGGACATTATTAAATTATATGGAAAAGAACCAGCAAACTTTTTAGATGTTGGTGGTGGAGCTTCAAAAGAAAAAGTTTCTGCAGCTTTAAAAATAATTCTTTCAGATAAAAATGTTAAAGGTATATTAATAAACATTTTTGGTGGAATAATGAGATGTGATGTCCTTGCCCAAGGCGTTGTTGATGCTGCCAAAGAAATAAATATAGGTGTTCCATTAGTAGTTAGACTTGCAGGAACTAACTTTAAAGAAGGAAAAGAAATTTTAGATAATTCAGGATTAAAATTAATTTCAGCAGAAAATTTAGATGATGCTGCACAAAAAATAGTAGAGGCTATAAAATAATATGTCTGTTTTAATTAACAAAAACACAAAAGTTATATGCCAAGGATTTACAGGAAAACATGGTGAATTTCATTCTAAACAAGCAATAGAATATGGAACTAATCTTGTTGGAGGAGTAACTCCCAAAAAAGGAGGTCAAAAACATCTTGATCGTCCAGTATTTAATACTGTAGCTGAAGCTAAAAAAGAAGTTGGTGCTGATGCAACTATGATTTATGTGCCAGCAAAATTTGCTGGAGCAGCAATAATTGAGGCTATAGATGCATCGATCAAACTCATTGTATGTGTAACAGAAGGCATACCAATTCAAGATATGCTAAGAGTTAAACAAAAATTACTTAATTCAAAAAGCAGATTGATAGGACCTAATTGTCCGGGAATAATTACTCCTGACGAATGTAAGATTGGAATTATGCCTGGAAATATTCACAAGAAAGGCTCTGTGGGGATCGTTTCAAGATCTGGAACTTTAACTTACGAAGCAGTTGCACAAACAACCGAAAATGGATTAGGACAATCTACTTGTATAGGAATTGGTGGAGATCCAATAAACGGAACGAACTTTATTGACTGTTTAGATTTATTTTTAAATGATGATGAGACAGAATCTATTCTTATGATAGGTGAAATTGGTGGCTCTGCAGAAGAAGAAGCAGCTGAATTTGTTAAAAACCATAAAATAAAAAAACCTATGGTTGGATTTGTAGCTGGAATAACAGCACCACCAGGAAGAAGAATGGGGCACGCTGGAGCTATAATATCAGGTGGAAAAGGTGGTGCTCAAGATAAGATTAAAAAGATGGAAGAATGTGGAATTACCATAGCCAAATCGCCATCTGAATTAGGCAAAACATTATTTAATAAATTATCTAATTGAAAAATAATTTTCAGATATTATATCAATAAAATAGATGTCATCATCAAAAAATCTCGAATTCGAAAAAACTTCATTTCTTAGCAAATCTAATAGTGCTTTTATCGAGAGAATGTATCTCAAGTTTATTAACAAAGATGCTGATTTACCAAAAAGTTGGAAAGATTATTTTGAAGACATAGGAGAAGAATTAAATATTATTGCTAAAGAAATCAATGGACCATCATGGGGACCTTCAAAAAATAAAATTGATATAGATGAGCTTCAAAAAAAAATTGAACAAGAAGATGAAAATTTATTCAGAAATACTCCCCAAATAAATGTAAATCAGATAAATTCATCTAGATCAAATGAAGACTCAATTAAAGCTGTATCAATGATTAGATCATACAGACAAAGAGGACATCTTATTGCAAAACTAGATCCACTGGGATTGTTAGAGTCTGATTATTTAGATGAACTACACCCAGAATCTTTTGGTTTTAAAAAAGATGATTATCAAAAAAATATTTATTTAGGTGGAGTTATAAATAAAGATCAATCAAATATTAAAGAAATATTAACATTTTTAAAAAGAACATATTGTGGATCAATTGGATATGAGTATATGCATATATCAAATCCTACTGAAAGAAAATGGTTTAGAGACCGTATTGAAAAGTCAAAAGACAGTATGAATTTTACAAAAAATGGTAAAGAGGCAATTTTAAATAAATTAATACAAGCAGAGGGTTTTGAAAAATTTCTTCATAAAAAATATGTAGGAACAAAAAGATTTGGATTAGATGGTGGGGAAAGTTTAATTCCTGCTTTGGAACAAATAATTAAAATTAGTGGTCAGTCTGAAGTTAAAGAGGTTAAGATTGGAATGTCTCATAGGGGGAGACTTAACGTATTAGCAAATGTCTTACAGAAATCTTATAAAAGAATATTTAATGAATTTGCTGGAGAAATTAATGCATCATCAGAGGAGGGAGCGGGAGATGTTAAGTATCACCTAGGGGCATCTTCAAATAGAGATTTTGATGGAAATTCTGTGCACGTTAGTTTAACAGATAACCCATCTCATTTGGAGGCAGTCAATCCTGTAGTTCTTGGTCAAACAAGAGCAAAACAATTTTTTCATAAAGACAAGGAAAGAAATAAAGTAATACCTATATTGATACACGGCGATGCCGCATTTGCAGGCCAGGGAGTAGTGGCTGAATGTTTTGCTATGTCAGGATTACCTGGTCATAACACTGGTGGTACAATTCACATTATTGTTAACAACCAAATAGGGTTTACAACAAGCCCTAGATTTGCACGATCTTCTCCTTATCCATCTGATGTAGCAAAAATGGTTGATGCTCCAATTATTCATGCAAACGGAGACGACCCAGAAGCTGTTGTTTATGCGGCTAGAATTGCAACAGAGTTTAGATTAAAATTTAATAGAGATGTGGTTATAGATTTGATTTGCTATAGAAGATTTGGTCATAATGAGGGAGACGAACCATCGTTTACTCAACCATTGATGTATGAAAAAATTAGATCACACCCTTCTCCAGTAAAAGTTTATGCTAACAAATTGATAGCTGAGAATACAATTACTAATGACATATTAGAAAATTCAATAAAAGAATTTAAAAATTTACTAGATAACCAGTTTAAAAATGCAAAAAATTATAAACCCCAAATAGAATGGTTTGAAGGAACGTGGTCTGCATACAAACCTGAAAAAGGAAAAGATAAAAGAGGAATAACTGGAGCAGATACTAAAAAACTTTTAGAGATTTCAGAAAAAATAAATTCTTCTTCTGAAGAATTAAATTTACATAAAACGATAATCAAAATACTAAACTCAAGAAAAGAAGCAGTTAAAAATGGTTCAAAAATTGATTGGTCAACTGCAGAAGCGCTGGCATTTGGATCTCTATTAGAAGAGGGATATCCCGTCAGGCTGGTTGGTCAAGATTCTGGCAGAGGAACTTTTAGTCAACGACATTCTGTTTTAAGAAATCAGAAAAATAATAGTCGTTATGTCCCTTTAAATAATATTTCAAAAAATCAAAAACAATTTGAAGTAGTGGATAGCTTTTTGTCAGAATTAGCAGTTCTAGGTTTTGAGTATGGCTATAGTCTTGTTGAGCCAAATACTCTTACAATTTGGGAGGCTCAGTTTGGAGATTTTGCTAATGGAGCACAAGTTGTTATTGATCAATTTATTGCATCAGGAGAAAGAAAATGGACTAGAGCATCAGGATTAGTGTTGTTGTTACCCCATGGATATGAAGGTCAAGGTCCAGAACACTCATCAGCTCGTTTAGAAAGATTTTTACAATTATGCTCTAATGATAATATGCAAGTAATGAATTGTACTACACCAGCAAATTATTTTCATGCTTTAAGAAGACAAATGCATAGAGATTTTAGAAAACCATTAATTATGATGACACCGAAATCTTTACTAAGAAATAAGTATTGCGTTTCTAACTTAGAAGATTTTAGTAAAGAAAATTCATTTCATAGAATATTGTGGGATCATGCTGTCGACCCAAAATCTAATGGTTTTATAAAATTAAGAAAAGCTTCAGAGATTAAAAAAGTAATAATGTGTTCGGGTAAAGTTTATTTTGATTTATTGGAGGCTAGAGAAAAATTAAAAAAAGATAATTTAATATTATTTAGAATTGAACAATTATATCCATTTCCTGCAAAAACTCTTGTTAAAGAACTAAAACCATATGCAAAAAATGCAAAGTTTTATTGGTGCCAGGAAGAACCAAAAAATATGGGTGCATGGTTTTCAGTGAGAGATTATATACAATGGACATTAGATACTATTAACGCTAATAATAGAGAAATTTCTTATATAGGAAGAAGTCCAGACGCATCTCCAGCAACAGGGTATGCAAAAAGACATATTTCACAACAACAAGAGATTATCAACAAGGTTTTTGAATAAAAATGAGTGAAAAAATTTTAGTACCAGTTTTAGGTGAGAGCATAACAGAAGCAACAGTTGCTAAGTGGCTTAAAAATGAAGGTGATGCAGTAGAAGTAGACGAAGCAATTGTAGAGCTTGAAACTGACAAGGTGAATTTAGAAGTTCCATCTCCAATAGATGGAATTTTGTCTAAAATAGAATCTCTGGATGGTGAAACTGTAGAAGTCGGAGCTTTACTTGGTACAATAAGTCAAAATGAAACTCAACTCTCAGAAAAAAAAATAATTACAAAAATTGAACCTAAAAAAGAAGAAAATAATATAATTAATTTAAAAGTTAAAAAAGAAATGCCTAAAGTTTTTAAAGAAACTAAAGAAGCTAAAGAAGAAGAACCATTAATATTAACTAATGAAGTTAAAGAAAACAAAACTACTTCTTCAAATAAAAATAATGAAATACTTTCACCAGCAGTAAGAAAAATTGCTGCTGAGAATAAAATTGATTTAAAAAAAGTTAGCGGCTCTGGCAAAGAAGGTAGGATTCTTAAAGGTGATTTAATTAGTATAATGGGAGAAAATCCTCAGCCATCGGAAAGAAAAATTAAATATGGTCAAGAAGAGAGAGTTAAAATGTCTAGACTTAGACAAACAATTGCAAAAAGATTAAAACAAGCACAAGAAAATGCCGCCTTGTTAACAACATTCAATGAAGTTGACATGACTAGCATAATGGAAATGAGAAAAGAAAACCAAGAAGATTTTAAAAATAGGTATGGCATTAAATTAGGGTTCATGTCTTTTTTTGTAAAAGCTTGTGTTGCTGCTTTAAAAACCTTTCCATCAGTGAATGCAGAGATTGACAGAGATGAAATTATTTATAAAAATTATTACAATATAAGTTTTGCAGTAGGAACTGAAAAAGGATTAGTTGTTCCAGTATTAAGAGATGCAGATCAATTATCATTTGCTGATATTGAAAAAAATATTAAAACTATTTCTGAAAAAGCAAGAGATGGAAAGATAACCATAGAAGATCTTCAAGGAGGTACTTTTACTATCAGTAATGGAGGTGTTTATGGTTCGATGTTATCTACTCCAATATTAAATTTACCTCAATCTGGTGTATTAGGAATGCATAATATAGTGGAAAGACCAATGGTGGTTGATGGAGAAATTAAAATTAGACCCATTATGTATCTTGCGTTATCTTATGACCATAGAATTATTGATGGAAAAGAGTCAGTTTCATTTTTGAAGATGGTAAAAGAAAACTTAGAAGATCCAAGAAGGTTATTTTTAAATATTTAAATGTCAGAT
Organism: Candidatus Pelagibacter sp. Uisw_134_02; assembly: GCF_047720265.1. Classification (GTDB taxonomy): domain Bacteria; phylum Pseudomonadota; class Alphaproteobacteria; order Pelagibacterales; family Pelagibacteraceae; genus Pelagibacter. The sequence goes on along the minus strand of NZ_CP159813.1, from coordinate 1,140,375 downwards.
AAATTTCAAGCAGTTGTAATAGGTGGAGGTCCAGGAGGTTATGTGTGTGCGATAAGATTAGCGCAATTGGGCCTTAAAACTGCATGCGTAGAGTCTAGAGGGTCATTAGGAGGTACCTGTTTAAATGTTGGGTGCATACCTTCAAAAAATTTATTAAATATTTCAGAGAATTATTACAAAGCACAAAACTTTTCTAAACTTGGGATAGAGGTGGGTGAGGTAAAGCTTAATCTTGAGAAAATGATGAAAAATAAGGATAAAGCAGTAACCATATTAACAAAAGGTGTGGAATTTTTATTTAAGAAAAATAAAGTTGCTTATTTTAAAGGCACTGGAAGTTTCAAATCAGCAAATAAAATCTCAATATTAGATGATCAAAAAAAAGAAACTATAATTGAAACAGATAACACAGTCATTAGCACGGGGTCAGTTCCAGTTGCATTACCAGGTATTGAATTTGATGAAAAAATAATTGTATCTTCAACAGGAGCATTAACTTTAGAAACTGTGCCAAAAAAAATGGTTGTAGTTGGCGGTGGTTATATAGGGTTAGAGATGGGATCTGTTTGGTCTAGATTAGGTGCTGAGGTTCATGTGGTAGAATTTCTTGATCATATTACGCCAGGAATGGATAGAGAAATATCTACAGAGTTTATGAAAATATTAAAGAAACAAGGAATCAATTTTCATATGCAGACAAAAGTAGAAGGAATTAAAAAAAATGCTAATGGTGCTATAGTTTCAACATCAGATAAAGATGGAAAAAAAGCAGATTTTGATTGTGATGTAGTTCTTATATCTGTTGGTAGAAAGCCTAATACAACTAACTTAAATTTAGAAGCAATTGGTGTTGAATTAGATGAAAAGAAAAGAATTAAAACTGACAAAACATTTCAAACAAATATTAAGAATGTATATGCTATTGGAGATGTAATTGATGGACCGATGCTTGCTCACAAAGCTGAGGACGAAGGTATTGCAGTTGCAGAAAATATTGCAGGACAATCAGGACATGTTAATTATGATATTATTCCTGGAGTTATTTATACAACACCAGAGGTTGCTTCAATTGGGAAAACAGAAGAACAATTAAAAGAAGCAAATACTAAATATAAAATTGGTAAATTTTCATTTATGGCAAATTCAAGAGCTAAAGCAATTGATGAAGCAGAAGGCTTTGTTAAAGTTCTAGCTGATGAAAAAACAGATAGAGTTTTAGGAGCACATATTATTGGACCTCATGCAGGTGAATTAATTGGAGAAATTGGAGTAGCAATGGAGTTTGGTGCTAGCGCTGAAGATATTGCAAGAACGTGTCATGCGCATCCAACATTCTCAGAAGCTGTAAAAGAAGCAGCTTTATCAGTAGATAAAAGAGCAATACACTCTTAAAGTATTTTCATATTATAAAAATATGAAAGTACCGATTCTTATACCAAATATTTTTAATCATCCATTTACCTATAATTCAGATTTAAATTTAAAGGTTGGAGACTACGTGGCAGTGCCTTTTGGAAAGTCAGAGGTGACGGGAGTTGTATGGGATGATTTTGAAAAAAAAACAAACAAAAATTTTGCTATTAAAAAAGTTTTAAGAAAATTAGATGTTCCACCATTAAAGAAAAATACAATTAAATTCTTAAATTGGTTTTCTGAATACAATATGACCCCTAAAGGTATGGCATTAAAATTGTTATTATTAAGTAGTGGCGCTATAGAAAAGTTACCAATTGAAGCTTATGAGCCATTCAAAATTGATATCAAAGAAAATGAAATAAAACTTTCTAAAGAGCAAAAAGATTCATTAAAAAAAATGAATGTATTAAATCAAAAATTTAGAGTTCATGTTTTACAGGGCACTACAGGGTCTGGTAAAACGATGGTTTATTTTGAGGCTTTAAAAGAGATAATTATTAAGGGTTTTCAAGGGTTAATTCTACTACCTGAAATTGGATTAACAGGTCAATTTCAAAATAAATTTATAGAATTTTTTGGATTCAAGCCTGCTGTGTGGCATTCAGGTATTACAAAAAAAAATAAAGAAATTATTTGGAGTGGAATAGCAAATGATAAAATTAAAGTTGTAATTGGTGCTCGGTCCTCATTGTTTTTACCTTTTAAAAAATTAGGATTAATCATTGTTGATGAAGAACATGATCAATCTTACAAACAAGATGAGGGAGTAACTTACAATGCCAGAGATATGGCAATTTCTAGAGCATCCTTTGAAAATATTCCAATCAATTTAATAACAGCTGTCCCCTCTATTGAAACTTATGACAATATTAAAAAAGGTAAATATAGTTTATCAAAACTTGATCAAAGATATTTAAATGCCTCTTTACCAAAATATGAAATAATTAATCTTAATAATTCAAAGTTAGAAACTCAATCTTGGATATCAAAAGAAACAATTGAGAAAGTAAAATTTCATCTTGAAAAAAAAGATCAAGTATTATTTTTTTTAAATAGAAGAGGATTTTCACCCCATGTATTATGTAAAAAATGTTTTACTAGTTATTCATGTCCAAATTGTTCAATAAATTTGGTTTATCACAAAAATAAACAAAATTTATTATGTCACTACTGTGGATACAAAGCTTTACTAAATAGGGACTGCTCGAAAGAAGGAAAATGTGATTTTATCTTTAGTGGGCCTGGAGTTGAAAGGATATCTGAAGAAGTAAAAAAAATTTTCCCCACCAAGGCAACAACTATATTTTCTAGTGATACAATGAATAAAAAAAGTTCTTCGGGTGTTTTAGAAAAAATTATAAATAATGAAATCCAAATTTTAATTGGGACTCAATTAATTTCTAAAGGATTCCACTTTCCAAGTTTAAATTGTATTGTTGTTGTTGATATCGACTTATCATCACAAGGTCATGACTTACGGGGAGCAGAAAAGAATTTACAGTTATATCATCAACTTTCAGGGAGAGCAGGTAGGACAGGAAAACCAGCAACTGTTTATTTTCAAACTTATAATTTAGATACCAAAATGATAACAGACATTACAAATAAAAATCCTGATATTTTTTTAGATAAAGAACTTGAAATTAGAAGGGAAAATAATCTTCCACCGTTTCAGAGATTTATTGCTTTAATAATTACTGGCAGCAATGAAAGAGAACTTGAAAAAGAGGCTTATAAGTTTAAAATTTTTATAGAAAGTGCTGTTGATGGTAGAGTGCTCGGTCCTGTAAATGCTCCTATATTTAGATTAAAAAGAAAGTTCAGAGTAAGACTTTTGATCAGAGGTAGAAAATCTTTAAAAGTACAGAATTCACTAGCCAAAATCATTGAAAAATTCAAATTTCCTACTGGAATGAAACTAACAGTTGATGTTGATCCAATAAACTTCAATTAACATTCAAAAAATAACACTTTTAGACAATGTGTGACTTGAAGAGAATAGGGTCATATGTTAATTAAAACGGAAATTTAATAAATCTTCAAATATTTATAAGGAACAATAAATTGAGCAAAAATAAAGGTTTTTCCGAAACATCAGCAGGCAGATACTCCCTGGCACTTTATGAATTAGCAATAGAAGCTAATAATTTAAGTGAGATCGAGGTTCATTCTGCTTCAATTATTAATTTAATTGCTTTAAGTGAAGATTTTAAATCTTTAATCAAAGATCCAACGAATAACAAAGAAGACCAATTGAATGCTCTAAGTAAAATTTCAGAGCAATATAAAATAAATGAATTATTAACTAAATTTTTAAGCTTTCTAATATCTAAAAGAAGATTCTTTTATGTAGATAAAATTCTAAAAAGCTTTGTTGAGACATGTTCAGTCAAAAGAGGGGAATTAAAAGCAGAATTAACTTCTGCAAAAGATCTTACTGAAAATGAAATTAATAATATAAAAGAAGAATTGACTAAAAACTTTAGTTCAAAAATAAAATTAAACTACAAACACGATGCAAGTTTAATTGGGGGTTTGATTGTGCAAGTCGGAAGCACAATGGTGGACACTTCCATTAAAAATAAATTACAACAAATCGAAAATAGGATGATAGAGGCATAAATGGATATAAACCCATCAGAAGTAACAAAGATATTAAAAGAGCAAATTAAAAAATTTGGCGATAAAGCAGAAGTGACTGAAGTTGGTCAAGTTTTGTCAGTAGGAGATGGTATTGCTAGAGTGTACGGATTAGATAATGTTCAAGCTGGAGAGATGGTAGAATTTTCCGATGGATCAAAAGGAATGGCTCTAAACTTAGAAAGCGAAAATGTTGGAGTTGTAATTTTTGGAGATGATAGAAAAATTAAAGAAGGTGACGTTGTTAAAAGAACAGGAAGTATTGTTGATACACCTGTTGGAAAAGAATTATTAGGAAGAGTTGTTGATGGATTAGGAAATCCAATCGATGGCAAAGGTGCTTTAGATAAAGCAACTAAAAGAAGTAGAGTTGAGGTAAAAGCTCCTGGAATTATTCCAAGACAATCTGTTAGTGAACCAATGCAAACAGGCTTAAAATCAATTGACAGTCTAGTTCCAGTTGGAAGAGGACAGCGTGAATTAATTATTGGGGATAGACAAACTGGAAAAACTGCAGTTGCTATCGATGCAATCATTAACCAGAAAAAAATAAATGAATCTGGTGATGAGAAGCAAAAACTTTACTGTATCTATGTCGCTATAGGTCAAAAAAGATCTACAGTTAGACAAATTCAAAAAACTTTAGAAGAAGCTGGTGCAATGGAATATACAACTATTGTTGCTGCTACTGCTTCAGATGCAGCGCCGCTTCAGTTTTTAGCACCATATACAGGCTGCACTATGGGTGAATACTATAGAGATAATGGTATGCATGCATTAATCATCTATGATGATTTATCTAAACAGGCTGTAGCTTATAGACAAATGTCACTTTTATTAAGAAGACCTCCAGGAAGAGAAGCTTATCCGGGAGATGTATTTTATTTACACAGTAGATTACTTGAGAGAGCAGCCAAGCTTAGTGATGAGCATGGTGGAGGTTCGTTAACCGCTCTTCCTATAATTGAAACGCAAGGTGGAGACGTATCTGCTTTTATTCCTACTAATGTTATTTCAATTACAGATGGTCAAATATTTCTTGAAACAGAATTATTTAACCAAGGAATTAGACCAGCGATTAACGTAGGTCTATCAGTTTCTAGAGTTGGATCTGCAGCACAAACAAAAGCAATGAAAAAAGTTTCTGGTTCAATGAAGCTGGAGCTTGCTCAATATAGAGAAATGGCTGCCTTTGCACAATTTGGTTCTGATTTAGATGCATCAACACAAAAACTTTTAAACAGAGGTTCAAAACTAACTGAACTTTTAAAACAAAAACAATATTCTCCTATGACAGTTGCTGAGCAAGTAATTTCAGTTTTCTGTGGAGTTAAAGGTTATTTGGATGATGTAGAACTTAAAGATATTTCTGAGTTCGAATCTAAGATTATTGAAAAATGTAAATCTGAAAAACCAGAAATTTTAGAATCTGTTTTAAGTTCAGGTAAACTTGAAGAAGATACTGAAAAATTATTAGTTGAAACTATCATGGAACTCAAGAAGAACTTTAATTCTTAAAATATGGCAACACTAGACGACTTAAAAAAAAGAATAGCGAGTGTAAAGTCTACACAAAAAATTACCAAAGCCATGAAAATGGTTGCGGCTGCTAAACTTAGAAGAGCACAAGAAAATGCCGAAAAGGGAAGACCTTATTCTGAAAAAATGAATAACATTATTCTTAATTTATCCAGTGGCATTTCTGATAAGGAAAATGGTCCTAAGCTTCTTTCTGGAACAGGTGAAGATAAGGTGCATTTATGTATTGTGTTAACATCTGATCGTGGTCTATGTGGTGGTTTTAATACAAATATTATTAAAAAAGCCAAAGCATATTTTCAAAAAATATCTGATGAGGGAAAAACTTTAAAAATTATAACCGTTGGATCTAAAGGGTATGATCAATTAAAAAGAGTTTATAAAGACGATATTGTAGAGAGAATATCCTTTAAAGACTCAAAAACTATCAATTATCTAGATGCTGAAAAAGTGGGAAAAATGATAATTGAAAATTTTGAAAAAGAAGAATTTGATGTGTGTACAATTTTTTATAATAAATTTAAAAATGTAATCACTCAGATACCTCAAGAACAGCAAATAATTCCTTTAAAAACATCTGAAGCAGAAGAAAATTCTTCTGAGGATAATTATGAATTTGAACCAGATGAAGATGAAATTTTAAGCAATTTATTGCCTAAAAATATATCTACTCAGATTTTTAAAGCGATGTTAGAAAATTCAGCTAGCGAACAGGGCTCAAGAATGAGTGCAATGGATAATGCAACCCGTAACGCAGGTGAAATGGTTGACAAGCTAACTATTGAGTATAATAGAAGTCGTCAAGCAGCTATTACAAAAGAACTAATTGAAATCATATCAGGAGCGGAAAGTTTATAATTATGAGCAAAGGAAAAATCACACAGATCATCGGAGCAGTAGTAGACGTAAAATTTGACGGAGAATTACCAGAAATTTTATCAGCATTAGAATGTAAAAATGGAGACAACAGATTAGTTTTAGAAGTTGCCCAGCACCTTGGTGAATCAAGTGTAAGAACAATTGCAATGGATGCTACTGAAGGATTAAAAAGAGGAGACGAAGTAACTGCAACAGGTGCTCCTATCCAAGTTCCAGTTGGTCCAGAAACTTTAGGAAGAATTATAAATGTAATAGGTGAACCTATCGATGAAAAAGGTGAAGTTAAAACAAAAGAAAAATGGCCAATTCATAGAGCTGCACCTGAATTTAGTGATCAGTCAACAGAGACAGAAATTCTAGTTACGGGAATTAAAGTAGTTGATCTATTAGCACCATACGCCAAAGGAGGAAAAATTGGTTTATTTGGTGGTGCGGGTGTTGGTAAGACAGTACTTATTATGGAATTAATTAACAACGTAGCAAAAGCTCATGGTGGATTTTCTGTGTTTGCTGGTGTTGGAGAAAGAACTAGAGAAGGAAATGACCTTTATCACGAAATGATAGATTCAGGCGTTATTAAGCCAGAAGGTCCAGGATCAAAAGCTGCACTAGTGTATGGTCAAATGAATGAACCCCCAGGAGCTAGAGCAAGAGTTGCCTTAACAGGTTTAACTGTGGCTGAATATTTTAGAGATCAAGAAGGACAAGACGTATTATTCTTCGTTGATAATATCTTTAGATTTACTCAAGCAGGTTCAGAAGTTTCTGCACTATTAGGAAGAATTCCCTCTGCAGTTGGATATCAGCCTACACTTGCAACAGACATGGGTAACCTTCAAGAAAGAATTACAACTACTAACAAGGGTTCTATTACATCGGTACAAGCGATTTATGTACCAGCAGATGACTTAACTGACCCGGCACCTGCTACATCTTTTGCTCACCTAGATGCAACAACTGTATTATCGAGACAGATAGCTGAAATTGGAATTTATCCAGCAGTTGACCCTCTAGACTCTACTTCTAGAATTTTAGATCCTAGAATAGTTGGTGATGAGCATTACAGAGTTGCGAGAGAAGTGCAAAAAATTCTTCAAACTTACAAATCACTACAAGATATTATTGCGATTTTAGGAATGGATGAATTATCTGAAGAAGATAAATTAACAGTAGCTAGAGCGCGTAAAATACAAAGATTTTTATCACAACCTTTCTTTGTTGCTGAAGTCTTTACTGGTTCTCCAGGAAAATTAGTAGATTTAGAATCTACAATTAAAGGTTTTGCTGCAATATGTAATGGTGAGTATGATCATTTACCAGAAGCTGCATTCTATATGGTGGGTACAATTGAAGAAGCCGTAGAAAAAGCAGAAAAAATGGCGAAAGACGCTGCCGCATAATGAGTGAAGAGTTCAAAATAGAAATTGTAAACCCAGAAAAATCTTTTCTTTCAAAAGAAGATGTAACAGAAGTTGTTGTACCTGCTTTTGAGGGAGAAATGGGGATTTTAAAGGACCATATCTCAATTATTTCATTCCTAAAGCCAGGGATTATTAAAATCTTTTCTAAATCAGGAGAGGATAATTATTATGTTGAGGATGGAATTGTTGAATTTAAGAATAATAATTTATCAGTTCTAACAAGTTCTATTTTTAATATTAAAGATATTGATAAAGATAAAATTAGTGAACTACTTGCACAAGCAGAAGAAAATTCAAAAAATAGTGACATTACGGATCAAAATAAATACTTAGTTGACCAAAAAATTGATGTGCTAAAAACTCTTAATTAAGAATTTCTTTTACTTTTTCTTTAACATCTTTGTACACATGCAGCTTAAAGTCTACAACTAGGTTAGTTATATTTTCAAGATCAATCCATTTCCATTCACAAAATTCAGGGTTTTTAGTTTTAATATCAATCTCGTTATCTTGTCCTAAAAATCTCATTATAAACCACTTTTGTTTCTGACCCCTATATTTGCCTTTCCAAATTATACCTAATAAGTTTTTTGGTAATTCATAAGAGATTAACCCATCACATTCTTTAATTAGTTCAACATTTTTAATACTAGTTTCCTCTTCTAGCTCTCTGTAAGCAGCAGTTAAGTAGCTCTCTCCCTTATCAACACCACCTTGGGGCATCTGCCAAAAATTTTTTTGGTTATCAATCCTTTTTGCAACAAAAACTTTATTATCTTTGTTTAGGACAACAATTCCAACTCCACTTCTAAGAGGTAAGTTTACTTTACTATCCGACATTTATCCGTTGAATAATTTTATTGCAAAATTCAATTGATTATCAGTTTCAGAATTAAATTTAAAATCATCTAAACCTTCTGTAACCTCTATATCAGGTGTTACACCTACTTCAGAAATAGATTTTCCTGAAGGAAGATAATATTTTGCAATTGTTAATCTAATAGCACCTCTATTTTTTAAAGGGATTATTGATTGTACAGAACCTTTTCCATAACTGTTTTCTCCAAGTATAATAGCTCTTTTATGATCTTTTAATGCACCAGCTACTATTTCTGATGCTGATGCTGATCCATAGTTAATAAGTATAATTAATGTTTTACCATTTGTTAGATCACCTTTTTTAGCAAACCATTTTCTATTCTCTGAGGCTTGTCGGCTTCTTGTTGATACAATCTCACCATTTTCTAAAAAAAAGTCTGAAATTTTAATTGCCTGAGAAAGTAAGCCACCTGGGTTGTTTCTTAAGTCTAAGATATATCCCTTTAGATCTTTATTTTTATTTAATTTATTAATTTTTTCTTTAATTTGTTCACTACTATTTTCGTTAAAGGAAGTTAGTCTTATATAGCCAATATTATTATCTATAAGTTCAGATTTTACAGACTGAACCTGAATAACTTCTCTCGTTATATTAAAAATTAATGCTTTTTTAACACCTCTTCTTCTAACCGTTATTTCAATACTCGATCCAACAGGTCCCCTCATTAAGTCTACTGCTTGCATTAATGTTTTACCTTGAACCTGAGTATTATTAATTTTTACAATATAATCACCAGCTTTTAATCCTGCTTTTGATGCTGGAGTATTATCTATTGGAGATATCACTTTTACAACACCTGCTTCCATACCAACTTCAATACCAAGCCCACCAAACTCTCCACTAGTTTCAGTTTGCATACCCTTAAAACTTTCTGGCGTCATATATGTGGAATAGGGATCAAGAGATTGCAATAAACCATTTATGGCTGAATCCATACTTTTTGATTGATCTACCTCATCAACATATTCTTTGCTAATTTTTTCAAGTACCTCACCAAACAAATCAATTTTTTTATATAAGTCAGTATTTTCAGAAAAACTTTTTTGAAAAGTAAATAATAGTATTATAAAAAAAATAAAAAATTTTTTAGTTAAAATCATATCATTACTTTTTCTTTAGGAATGATTTCTGACCATATTTTTTCTAATTCATAAAATTTTCTTTTATCGGGATGAAATATGTGAACAATCAAGTCTATACCATCAACTAATTTCCAATCACTACTTTCTTTTCCTTCAATCTTAGAATTTTTTGCTCCATTGGTCTTTAATTTTTCTAGCACCATTTCAGATAAAGCTTGAATATGTCTAGAAGAAGTTCCACTTGCTATAATCATATAGTCAGCCATTGAACTTTTATTTTTAAGATCTATTGAAATAATATCTAGGGCTTTATTGGAATCTAAGGTTTTTAGGATTAAATCTTTAAGGTCTATGTTTTTTTCCATTAATACATTTAACCTTATCAAATTTTTCTTAATTGAGAAGATGAAATATTAACCTTTTTAAAATTAATAAAAGATAATTTATTTTTATTTACACCATTAAAGGTCACAGACTTTAGCGATTTAGCTTTATATCCCTGTCGATCAAATACAAGCAGATTGCATTTTTTTATGATGGATTTCCATTTATGCCATTTATGAAAATTGATTAGATTATCAGCACCCATAATAAAATAGATTTCAAATTTTTTATCTTTATCTAAATAATTGATGAGGTCGATTGTTTTATTGGAGAGAACTTTTTCTTCATAAAATTTTACTTTAATAAAATTATTTTTACCAATGAATTTTTTTGCAAATTTTATTCTACTTTTTAGATTTGTTTTATTTGTATTTTTAAACGGGTTTTGTTTGGTAATTGCCCATATAATATTTTTTAATTCTAATATTTTTTTAGCCTGTTTAGAGATTTCTAAATGACCTTTGTGGGCGGGATCAAAAGTTCCTCCTAAGATTCCAATTTTTGTCTTTTTCTGTTTTAAGTTATTTTCTGGTTTTACCATTACTAATAATTTCGTATTTGTATGAAACGAGCTGCCCTAATCCAACAGGTCCTCGTGGAGGTAAAGTATTTGTCGAAATGCCAACCTCACCACCAAAACCGAATTCACCACCATCAGCAAATTGAGTAGATGTATTATGCATTGCTATTGAACTTTTAACATTTTTTATGAATTTATTTGCAGTTTTTCTATTTTTAGTAATGATAGAGTCAGTGTGCATAGTTCCATATTTGTTAATATGGCTAATAGCATCGTCACAATCTTTAACTGTTTTTACAGAAACTGCTGCTGATAAATATTCAGTAGACCAATCTTTTTCTTTTGCTGGATAAATTTTTCCTTTGTAATATTTTTTCAAAAAACGATCTCCATAAATTTTGCAGTTATTTTCTTCTAACTTTTTTAAAATTGGGTTACAGAATTTCTTAACAATTTTTTCATGTATCAAAATTGTTTCTGTAGCCCCACAAATACTAGTATTTCTTAGTTTGGCATTATAGGTAACGTTTGTAGCCATCTTTAGATTGGCATCCTTATCAATAAAAGTATGACAAAGACCTTCCAGGTGACCGATAATAGGGACGTTAGAAAATTGTTGAACTCTTTTTACTAAATTTTTTCCACCACGAGGTATTATTACATCAATACAATCTTTCATTTTTGAAAGCATAAAGTCGACCATTTTTCTGTCTTTAGAGTCTATAAATTGAATAAAGTTTTCATTCACTCTATTTTCCTTAAGCGACTTTCGAAATAGTTTTGCTAAAATTTTATTAGTATTTATAGCCTCAGAGCCACCCTTTAAAATTACAGCATTTCCAGATTTGAAGCATAAACTTGCAACATCAGATGTAACATTGGGCCTACTTTCGTAAACAACACCTATAACACCAATAGGTATAGACACTCTACTAATTGTTAAACCATTTGGTCTGCTCCATTTTTCTAAAGTAGTATCAACTGGATCTTTTAATTTAGCAATTTTATCTATAGAATTTTTTATGCCTATTAATTTTTTTTCATCAATAGTTAATCTTTCTATCAGATTGCTTTTTAGGCCTTTGTTTAGAGCAAATTGAATATCTTTTTGATTAGCTTTAAATATAGATTTTTTTTCTTTGCCTAATAAGAAAGCATATTTTTTTAAAACTTTATTTTTAGTTTTTGAGTTAACTTTATCAAGTGATGCCTTTTTTGCATTTTGACCTATTAATCTCATATATCTACTCATTTTATACCTCTACTATATCATCTTTATGAATTACTTCTGATTTAGAAATATATCCTAGTAATTTTTCTATCTCTTTTGAGTGGTGACCCATAATTTTTTCTATTTCATTAGATGAAAAGGAGCTAAGTCCTCTTGCGCATTCGTAATTATTTTTATCTAAAACTTTAATATGATCTCCTTTGCTAAATCGTCCAGATACTTTTTTTATTCCTGCTGCTAGTAAACTTTTACCATTTGAAAGTGCTTGTTTCGCACCTTCATCAATAACCAGCGCACCTTTAGGTGAAACAGAGCTGATAATCCATTTTTTTCTAGCATCTAATTTTGAAACCTTAGGTAAAAACCATGTACAATTATTCTCTTCAGTTATTTTTTTAATAGGTCGGTTTATCAAGCCATTTGCTATCACCATCTGGCATCCTGATAATTGACAGATTTTAGCAGCATCTACTTTAGTTTTCATACCACCAGTGCCATGTTCACTAATACTTTTGGTGGCTATTTTTTCTATATCTTTATCTATATTTTTTATTTCTTTTATTAATTTTGCATTTTTATATATTTTTGGATTGTGTGTGTAAAGACCATCTACATCAGAAAGTAATATAAGCGAGTCTGCACCTGATATCTGTGCAACACGCGATGCTAATCTGTCATTATCACCATACTTAATTTCTGAAGTAGCAATAGTGTCATTTTCATTTACTATTGGTACAAAGCCTAGTTTAAATAAATTATCAAAAGTTCTTTTTGCATTAAGGGCTCTTCTTCTTTGCTCTGTATCTTCTAGAGTGAGAAGAATTTGGGAAATATAAATTTTTAATTTAACAAATTTTTCTGAAAATAAATTCATTAGTTCAATTTGCCCAATAGATGCAACAGCCTGACTTTTATCAATCTTAAGGTTTTTTTTGCTAATATTTAGTTTTTTGCAACCCATCGCTATTGCTCCAGAGCTTACAATAATAACTTTTTTATTCTGTTTTATTAATTCCTGAATATCTTTAGCAAATTCAGTGAGCCATTTTTTTCTTACTTTTTTTTTGTCATCTATTAATAAAGATGAACCAATCTTAATAACAATTATTTTAGAATCTTTAAGATACATAGGATAGTAATTTAGCTTTAATTTTGGATATTGAACCTTTTTCCAATGTTGAGAGCGTAACCACCTCAGAATCTTTATTTTTAGAAAAATTCTTTAAAATATCTTTCACTTCTTTTTCCTCCAGTAAGTCTGTCTTATTTAATACAATTATTTCTTTTTTTTCTAGTAAATCTTTACTGTAACTCCTTAACTCATTTCGAACTTGTTTATACGTATTTTCAAGGTCTTCATCAGTAATATCTATTAAATGCATTAAAGTTTTACATCTTTCTATGTGTTTTAAAAATTGAATACCAAGGCCCACACCTTCATGCGCACCTTCAACCAAACCAGGAATATCAGCTAGAGTTATTTCCTTATCATCATAACTTGCAACACCAAGATTTGGGTTTAGTGTTGTAAATTTATAGTTCGCAATTTTAGGCATCGCATTTGTAATGGCAGCTAGTAAGCTTGATTTACCTGCGTTAGGTAATCCTACAATACCAACATCAGCAATAGTTTTTAACTGAAGCCAAATTACGTACTCTTCACCGATTGCACCTTTAGTAAATTTTTTTGGAGCTCTATTAGTAGAACTTTTAAATCTAGTGTTTCCAAGACCACCTTTTCCACCATTAGCTACAATAAATTCTTCACCTTCTTTTTTAAAATCATAAATTAAAGTTTTATTATCTTCTTCAAAAACTTGTGTACCAATTGGAACTTTTAAAAATAAATCTTCTCCACCATGACCTGTACGATTTTGTCCAGAACCATTTACTCCTCTTCCAGCTTTGTGGTGTTGTTGGAATCTATAATCAATAAGAGTATTTAAATTTCTTTCTGATCTTAGGAATATAGTACCACCTTTACCTCCATCACCACCATCAGGTCCACCGTATTCAATGAATTTCTCTCTACGAAAGCTAGGAGATCCATGTCCTCCATTGCCTGCTTTTACATAAATTTTAACTTGATCTAGAAACTTCATAATACAACTCTTAGTTTTTTAGTTGTACTACTAATTGGGCTTTACGGAAACGAATGTTCTATCTGATTTACCCTTTTTGAAAACAACTTTTCCTTCAACAACAGAAAAAATTGAATGATCTTTACCCATTCCCACATTCTCACCAGGAAAAATTTTTGTGCCTCTTTGTCTTACAATTATGTTTCCAGGAATTACTACTTCACCACCATACTTTTTAACGCCTAGTCTACGACCAGCACTATCTCGTCCGTTTCTCGATGATCCACCTGCTTTTTTTGTTGCCATAATTTACCTAATCTATTTACTTGCTACTTCAGTCTCAACTTTTTCAATTTTTTTATTTGGTTTTACCATTTTCTCTGCTTCAGATAAAACCTTGCCATCTTTAGAAAAAATTTTACTAATTCTTACTAATGAATATTGCTGTCTATGACCATTTTTTCTTCTAGAATTTTGTCTTCTTCTTTTTTTGAAAATTAATATTGTTCTATTTTTTCCATTTTCAACAAGGTCAGCTTCAACTTTTGCACCATCAACTGTAGGTGATCCAACTTCAATATTTTTGTCATCTCCGTAAGCTAATATTTCCTTAAATTCTATTTTAGTTTCAAGCTTAGAATCCTCTAATCTTTCAATTTTAAGGATTTCTCCCGCTTTTACTTTGTATTGTTTTCCACCTGTTTGTATAATTGCGTATGACATTATTTAATCTAATTTTTATAATCAGCAATATAGTCGGGAGCTTGTTATAGTCAAGTCTGAATAAGTTAGAAATTATCCTTTAAATCCCTCAATTTTGAAAAGGTTTTCACATTATGTGATTTAAGAAAAATATTGCACTCCAATTCATCTTTAATAGTGGATGGCATAGTTGAAAAGCCTGCTTTTAATTTTAACTTTATATCTACTATCTTATTTTTAAGATTTTGATTATTTTTATCATGCGTTAAACAAAATTTCGAATTTTGAAGAGTATATTCATGACCACAAAAAATTTTTGTATTTTTTGGTAGGTCTTTTAGTTTCATTAGTGAATTAAACATCTGTTCATTAGTTCCTTCAAATATTCTACCACAACCTAGAGAAAAAAGAGTATCTCCAGTGAAAACTAAATCATTTTTATAGAAATAGAAACATATATGACCAAGTGTGTGGCCTGGAATGTGAATTATTTTTGCTACAAAATTTTTATATATCCAGGTTTCTTCATCACTCACTAATATATCTATTTCTGGGATTCTTTCTTTATCTCCTTTGTATCCAACAACACTTGCTCCATATTTTTCTTTTAATTCTTTATTACCTCCTACATGATCATAATGATGGTGGGTATTTAATATGAATTTTAATTCAATTTGAGTATTTTCCAGATATTTAATAATAGGTTCAGCTTCACTAGGGTCAATCACACAAGCAATGTTATTTTCTTCATCAATTATTAGATAAGAATAGTTATCTTTCAGACAAGGTATTATTTGAATCTTCATTTATTTTGCAATTAAGAAAATACCTAGCTCTGCTGATAAGTTTTTCATATTAAGGTTTGTCTCGTTAATAAATGAGGTTTTTTCATTATGAAGAGCCAATGCTTTATCCAACTTAATACCTCTTTCATGACAGAATTTATAAAAGTCCTTAATTGTACACATGTGTAAATTGGGCGTATTATACCATTCATCTGGTAGATTTTTTGTAATTGGCATTGTTCCTTTTATTAATAAGTGAAGTCTTACTTTCCAAAACCCAAAATTTGGCACAGTAACAATCGCTTTTTTTCCTACTCTTAACAACTCTTTAATAACTATTTCTGGGTTTAGAAAAGCTTGAAGCGTTTGACTTAATATTACAAAATCAAAAGAACTATCAGGAAATTGATAAAGATCCTTTTCAGCATCACCCTCTATCACAGCTAGTCCTTTACCTACACATTTTTGAGAATTTTCTTTAGAAATTTCAATTCCCCTTATATCTATTTCTTTATTGTTTTGTAAAAATTGCATCAACGTTCCATCTCCACAACCAACATCCAAAACTCTTGTATTTTTTTTAATAAAATCAGAGATTATTTTAAATTCTTGTTTCATTTTTTATTTTTAGAGTAGGAATTGTTAATATAATTTTTTAAAGTATTTAAAAATTCAGGAACATCCAAAAGAAATGAATCATGTCCTTTATCAGATTCAATTTCAACAAATGCAACATCAGCACCTATAGCATTTAAAGCTATAACAATTTCTTTATTTTCAGAAGTAGGATAAAGCCAGTCTGAAGTGAATGATATTACTAGAAATTTAGTTTTGGTTTTTTCAAAGGCTTTTGATAAGTTTCCACCAAATTCTTTAGTTAAATCGAAATAATCCATAGCCCTTGTTATGTATAGGTAACTATTAGCATCAAACCTATCCACAAATACACTGCCCTGGTGTCTTAAATAACTTTCTATTTGAAAATCTGCATCAAAACTAAATTTTAAATCATCTCTTTCTTGCAATTTTCTTCCAAATTTTTCTTGTAAGCCATTTTTAGATAAATAAGTTATATGTGCAGCCATTCTTGCAACAGACAAACCTTTATCTGGGTTTTTATTTTGATTAGCATAGTCACCATTCAACCAATTTGTATCAGCCATTATAGATTGTCTTCCAAGTTCATTGAAAGCAATATTTTGTGCCGAATGACTTGAAGTACAGGCAATCGGAATTGCTATTTTTGCTTTATTAGGAAAATTACTCACAAATTGAAGAACTTGCATGCCGCCCATAGATCCACCCATAACCGCAAATAATTTTTCAATTTTAAAAAAATCTAAGAGGTTGTATTGAGCATTTACCATGTCATTTATTGTAATTATGGGAAAGGTTGTACCATAAACTTTATTGGTATCGGTGTTAGTGTTACTAGGACCAAAAGAACCTAAGCATCCACTAATTACATTTGCACAAATTACAAAATATTTATCAGTATCTATAGCTTTGTTTGAACCCACAGCATAAGACCACCAACCATCTTTTTTAGTAATAGGATTTATTCCAGATACGAATTGGTCACCAGTTAATGCATGAAACACTAAAATGGCATTATCTTTTTTTTCATTAAGATAGCCATAGGTTTCATAAGCTAAAGGGAAATTGCTAATAGTCTGTCCACAATCTAGCTTTAATGGTTGATCAATTAATAAACTTTTTATATTAAAATTTTTATTCATAAATTTAGCTAAAAATGAATTGTGAGAGAAAAAAACATATTTAGCAGGTTTTTTTAAGCGCTCGCAATTCAGTTAAATCAGCGCATATTTTTTGTACTAGATAGTATTTCTTATGTCAAATTTTTTAAAAAATGACTTATTCTGTATGAAAGTTTAATATTTTATTTATAAGATTACTGAAATGACAGTTCCAAAATTTAAAACATTTAGAATAGAAGCCTATAAACCAGGCAAATCGAATATAGAAAAAATTAAAAGTATCATTAAGCTATCTGCAAACGAATCAGCATTAGGTGTCAGCTCTAAAGTTAAGAGGGTTTTGAATAATAAAAATTTAATTCTTTCAAAATATCCAGACAGTAAATCAAAAATTTTAAGGAAAGAAATTTCAAAAAAGTTTAATTGTGATTTCAATAAAATCATTTGTGGGGCAGGATCTGATGAGATTATTCAGATGATTTGTCAGTTATATTTGAAACCATCTGATGAAGTAATAGTTCCACAATACAGCTTCTTAATGTATAGGATTTACGCACAAATTATTGGTGCCAAGGTTATTTTTTCAAAAGAAAAAAATTTTAAAGTTTCAGTTTCAGAGATAATCAAAAGCGTTTCAAAAAAAACAAAGATTGTTTTTATTGCTAATCCTAATAATCCAACTGGGACTTATTTGACAAAGTTAGAATTAATAGAATTAAGAAAAAAATTAAGAAAAAATATTTTGTTAGTTTTGGATGATGCTTATTTTGAATATATGAAAAATATAGATTATAAATCAAGTTTAGATTTGTTCAAAAACAAAAGTAACGTTGTGATAATAAGAACGTTTTCTAAAATTTATGGATTAGCTTCTTTAAGAGTTGGTTGGGGATACGCTTCAAAAAAGATTATTGATGCAATGAACTTGATTAAGTCACCATTTAATGTCAATCTATTAGCTCAAATTGCAGCCACTGAGGCCTTAAAAGATAAAAATTTTATTAATCAATCTGTAAAGCATAATATTATAGAAGCAAATAAACTTAAAAATATTTTAAATAAATTAAACATTTATTCAAATGAAGTTGCTGCTAATTTTTTATTATTAAATTTTGATAAATGTAAATTTTCAGCTAATTATGTTTTTGATAAGCTACAATCAAAAGGAATCATATTAAGATCTACAGAAGATGGATATAATATTAAAAATAAATTGAGATTAACAATTGGATCAAAAAAAGAAAATATAAAATTTATAGCAACAATTAAAAGTATATTTAGCTAATCATGAAAAATATTTTAATAATAGGTTGTGGATTAATTGGCTCATCACTATTAAGAGCAATAGCTGATAGAAAAATATCTAAAAAAATATTTATTTATGAAAAATCTAAATCGAATATTTTAAAGATTAAAAAATTAAGATTACCATGTACAATCACAAATGATTTAAAAAAAATTATACCAAATTTAGATTTAATAATATTTTGTACTCCTTTAGGAGAATATGAAAAAATGATTTCAAAAATAAATAAATATTTGTCATCCAAAACTATTATTACAGATGTTGGTTCGTCCAAGAAAAAATCTATGCAGCTTATTAAAAATAAATTAAAAAAGGGTATCTATTGGACTTCTAGTCATCCTATCGCTGGATCAGAAGTTAGTGGTCCCGAACATGGTGTTAAGAATTTATTTCTTAACAAATGGTGCATATTAATAAAAGAAAAGAACACCAATAAGAAACACTTAAAAGTACTAAATAAGTTTTGGAAAAAAATTGGCTCTAGAGTTGCAGTTATGGACTCAAAAAAACATGACACTATCTTTTCTATGACAAGTCATTTACCTCATTTAATTGCATATAACTTAGTTAAAACGGCAACAGATTTTGAAAAACAAAAAAAATATAACTTAATCAAGTTTAGTGCAGGTGGCTTGAGAGATTTTTCAAGAATTGCGGCATCTAATGAAATTATGTGGAGAGATGTTTTTTTCAACAATCAAACAAATATTTTAAAAGCTATTGATTTATTTATTAAAAATTTACATTTATTTAAAAGAGATATTCAATCTAAAAACAACAAATCTCTTGTTAAAAAATTAGTTGATACTAAAAAAGTTAGAAAAAAAATAATCAAATTAAAACAAGATATCAATAGACCAGATTTTGGGAGAAGCTAATATTTTATAGAGGATACTTTTTTTACTAACAGCTTTGCTGTTTTTTTAATTCTTTCTATAGTTTCTTTTATAGACATAATTAAAACTTTTTTTTCTGGGCCATATGCATGAATTAATTTTTTAGAATTAATACAAATAGCAACATGTCCTTTCCAAAATACAATACTTCCTTTTTTAAATGGTTTTTTCTTGTCATTTTTTTTTGAATATCTCATTTGATCTTTAGTATCTCTTGGATAAAATTTATTATTATAATAAAAAATTAATTGTAGAATAGCAGAACAATCTATTCCTAAATAAGTTTTGCCTCCCCAAGTATATTTAGTTTTTAAAAATAATTTTAATATTTTTAAATAATTTCTTTCAATATGATTAATTTTTTTAATATTTTTTTTTTCAATCCATTTATTTTTTTCAAATTCTATAAATTTTTTGTTTTTTTGTATTATTAAAATCCTTGAAGCAAAAGTTAAAAAATTTTTAGTTTTTTTTTTTGTTTGTTAAAAATAATAGCCTTTAAGACAAATATTTTATGTGTAGGTTTATAATTGTCTACATATTTTTCATTTTTTATGTAGCCAATATAATTATCAAATGAAGTTTTTATTTTTAACCAATTTTTATTTTTAGAAATAATACTAAATTTTTCACCATATATAATTTGTGAAGTAATCTCTGAAGCTATAGAGGAATTTTTATAAATATTTGATAATGATTTTTTATAAAAAAAATTATTTTTCACGAAGTTTTAATTTATCTTTAATAAACCACAAACAAATTAAAGACGGTATTACCATAATTGCCGTTAAAATAAAAAACACACCCCAATCTCCATTTAACCAATCAACTAAAGCTCCAGATGATGATGCAAGTGTAGTTCTTCCAGCTGTTCCAATTGAAGCAAGCAATGCATATTGAGTTGCAGTATAAGTTCTGTCGACCAGTAAGGAAATAAATGCCACAAAAGCGACTGTTGCAAAGGCAGCTGCAATATCATCAAATATGACTGCTACAGCAAATAATAACTCAGATTTATCACTCCAGGCTAAAAGTGTGAATAATAAGTTTGTTACAGCCATTAATATCCCTGCTAGAAACATTGCTTTTAAAACTCCAGATCTAATTACAAAAAGACCACCCAGTAATGTAAAGATAACTGTAGTAATCCATCCTAAAGTTTTTGAATAAATAGCTATATCACCTTTTGAAAATCCTATTTCCTTATAAAAAACTATGGACATTCTTCCAAGAAAAGCTTCACCAATCTTAAATAAAAAAACAAAGCTTAAAATTCCAAGAGCAATTGAAAATCCATTTTTTTTGAAAAAACTTATTATAGGACCACCAAGGGTACTACTTATCCAAACAGTAAAACTGGTTACAATATTTTTTGATCTAAATTTATTTTCAATAAGTTTGTCAGTCTCTTTTTGTTTTATTTGTCTATCAGTAGAATGTTTTTCATGAACAAACATTAAACCTATATTCATTAAAATAATCACAATACCTAATATTAAGAATGTAATTTGCCAATAATTAGAAATACCAATATTTTCAAAATATTCTGCTGTAAATAAAGCTATAACACCACCTAATTTGTATCCACTCCACCATCCAACCACAGCCATAGCAGCACCAGCTGCCATTGACTTATTTTCATTTACACCTATTTGTTCAATTCTTAAGGCATCAACAGTAATATCTTGAGTGGCAGAAGCTATAGCAATAATTAAACCAACTGAAATTAATAGTGCTAAATTTTCAGTAGGATTAATAAAGCTCCAAGTAATAAGACAAATTAAAATTGCGATTTGCATTAAAACTATCCAACCTCTTCTATGACCAAGTTTTTTTGTTAAATATGGTATTTGAAGTCTGTCTATAAGTGGTGCCCACAAATAGTTAAAAGCATAAACAGCAAATATTAATCCTGCCCAACCAATTGTTGATCTGCTTAAACCTTCTTCTTTAAGCCATAGACTTAAACTACTTCCAATTAAAACCCATGGAAAACCAGAGATTGCACCTAGTAATAATATTCTAAGCATTCTTTTGTCAAAGTAGACAGAGAAAGTTTCTGATAGAGATTGTTTTTTAATTTCAATCATAATTAGTTTCTCCAAAATGAAGGTAGAAACAACACTAGTATAGCAAATAATTCTAATCTTCCCAAGATCATTCCAAGGCTCAAAATCCATTTAGATATTTCTGGTAAACTCGAAAAATTACCACTAGGGCCAATTACAGAGCCTAATCCTGGACCAACATTTGAAATAGATGTTGCTGCACCAGAAATTGAGGTAATAAAATCTAAACCACTTAAAGATAAAAATGCAGTTATCAAAAAAAAAATAACCAGGTAAAGAAAAATAAAAGAAATGATCGAGGCCATAAATTTATTATCCACATCATTTCTATCATATTTTACTATAAATATTCCTCTTGGATAGATAATTTTTTTTAATTGATTGATAATAAATAAATATAGAATTTGAATTCTAAAAATTTTAATTCCACAAGTTGTTGAACCTGCACATCCACCAATGAACATTAGGGTTAAAAATAAAATTAATGGAAAATTTCCCCATCCATCAAATTTTCCAGTGACATATCCTGTGCCAGTTAAAATAGATATAACATTAAAAAAAACTTTCCTAATATTGATTTGAGAAAAATTATTATCTTGAAAAAATAAATAAATTAAAAGTATAATAATTGAAAAAATGATTATCTTAATAAATGATCTAATTTGAACATCTGAAGTAAATATTTTTTTGTTACCATTTAAAAATTTTATATAAGCAATAAAAGGCAAACTACCCAATATAATAAAAATCATTGATGATATTTCAATAGCTGGACTATTAAAATATCCAATAGAGTCATTATAATTCGAAAATCCGCCTGTTGCAATTGTGGTCATGGAATGTGTTAGACTATCAAAAATATTCATACCAAAAATTTTATATGTAAGAGCACAAAGAGATGTTAAAATTAAGTAAACGTAAATTAATCTTAGTGATATTTCTTTAGATTTTGGTAATAATTTTTCAGATGAATCATTACTTGAAATTTTAAATAATTGCATTCCTCCAACATTCATTATTGGCATAAGAGTTATTGCCATTACGATTATACCAATCCCTCCCAACCATTGAAGCATAGCTCTCCACAAAAGTATTGACCTAGGAGCACTTTCTAAACTTGAGATAATTGTAGATCCAGTAGTGGTAATACCAGACATGCTTTCAAAAAAAGCATCAGTAATAGATAGTTCAAGATTAGAAAAAATAAAGGGTAAAGAACCGAATATAGCAATACTTAACCATGAAAGAGCTGTTAATAAGAAAGCTTGTTGCAAGTTTAATTTTTTATCATGGTTTAGATTAGTTAAAAAAAATAAAATACCAAATATTATTGAAATAATAGAAGCTCCTATAAAAGAGGAGTCTAATTCATAATAAATAAACTGGGCCAAAATTGGAATCATCATTGAAATTCCAAGAATAATTTGCAAAACCCCCAAGGTGAAAAAAACAGTTTTATAATTAGACATTTTGAAAGAACATTATTTTATGGTAAATAAATTTCAACTCTATAAGAGTTAATAATAACAGCAAATATAAGATATTTCTTAATAAACAAAGTGATTAAAAAAGACAATTTAGATAAAACTAACGCATGGCCCTTTGTTGAGGCTAAAAAAATATTGCGCGAACGAAAATCTTTTATCGAAAAAAAAGGTAAAATTATTTTACAAACTGGCTATGGCCCAAGTGGATTGCCTCATATAGGTACTTTTGGTGAAGTTGCTAGAACATCAATGATGGTTAATGCTCTAAAACAGCTCACTGATATACCAACAGAAATTATAACTTTTTCAGATGATATGGATGGTTTTAGAAAAGTTCCTGAGAATGTTCCTAATCAAGAACTATTAAAAAAAAATCTGCATAAACCATTAACTCAAGTACCAGATCCATTTGAAAAATTTTCAAGTTTTGGAGAACACAATAATGAAATGCTAAAAGATTTTTTAGATAAATTTAAATTTGAATATAATTTCAAAAGTTCTTCAGTTCTTTATAAAGGTGGTATTTTTAATCCTACGTTGCAATTAATTTTAGAAAATTATCAAGGTATTATGAATATCATTCTTCCCACTCTTGGTAAAGAAAGACAAAAAACTTACAGCCCCTTTTTGCCTGTATGCCCAGATACTGGTAAAGTTTTAGAAATTCCAGTTTTAGAAATTTTGAAAGAAAAATCAAAAATTATTTTTGATAATAATGGTAATAAACTTGAAACAAGTATTTTAGATGGAAATTGTAAACTACAGTGGAAAGTGGACTGGGCTATGAGATGGTATGCACTTGATATAGACTTTGAAATGTATGGAAAAGATTTAATTGAGAGTGCAATATTATCTTCAAGAATAGTAAAACTAATAGGTAAAACAAATCCATCTGGGTTTGCTTATGAACTTTTTTTAGACGAAAAAGGAGAAAAAATATCCAAATCAAAAGGAAATGGAATAACTATTGATCAGTGGTTAGAATATGCGTCTCCTGAAAGCTTATCATTATATATGTATCAAAACCCTAAAAGAGCAAAAAAATTATATAAAGAAATAGTTCCAAAAACAGTTGATGAGTATTTAGATTTTATAGAAAAAGCAAAAAGTCAAAATGAATTACAGATATTAATGAATCCAGTTTGGCATGTTCATAATGGATCAATTCCAAAAGAGGATACTATTATGAGTTTTTCAATGCTATTGAATCTTGTAGAAACAAGTAATGCAGCTACAAAAGAATTGCTTTGGAAGTTTGTAAAAAAATATAAACAAGATATCGTAGAAAAAGATCATCCAATTTTTGATAATTTGATTGGCTATGCTATTAAGTATTTTAATGATGTGATCAAATTACAGAAAAAATATAAAATACCAGACAGTAATGAAAAACTAGCACTAGAATCACTTGTAAAAACTCTTAATGACTGTAATGATGAAATGCTACCAGAAGATATTCAAACATTGATATATTCAACTGGAAAAGAAAATGGTTACTCAAAAAACCTACGTGATTGGTTCAAGTTAATTTATGAAGTTGTTTTTGGAGATGAAAATGGACCAAGAATGGGTTTTTTTATAAGTTTTTTTGGAGTAAATGAAACTAAAGAATTGATAAAAGAAAAAATAAAATAATGTTTTCAAAATTCAGATCACTAATTTTTAAAATTGATCCTGAAACTGCTCATAATTTAGCAATTAAGTCTTTAAAATTTAATCTAACACCGAACTTAATGGATGAAAATAAAGATAATCCAATGTTTAAATCTACTTTGTTTGGTAAAGAAATAGACAACCCAATTGGAATAGCTGCTGGTTTTGATAAAAATGCTGAAGTTTATAACTCTTTATTTAAACTTGGATTTGGATTTGTGGAAGTTGGAACGGTCACACCATTTGAACAGTATGGGAATCCTAAGCCAAGAGTATTTAGACTAGTTGAAGATGAGGCACTCATAAATAGATTAGGATTTAATAATTTAGGTGCTAAAAATGTAAGTGATAGAATTAGATCGAATACAAGTTTGGGCTTATTAGGTATCAATATAGGTCCCAACAAAGATAGTGCAGACCGATTAAATGATTATTTAATTGGCCTTAGAGCCTTTCATGATATTGCTGATTATATAACAATAAATATTTCCTCACCTAATACAGAAAATTTAAGAAATTTTCATGATGAAACAAAATTTGATGAATTAATGAATTTAATCCAAGAAGAAAAAATTAAAATTAAATCTAAAATACCAATTGTAGTGAAAATTTCGCCTGATATTTCAGAAAATCAAATTGAAATAATAAGTAAAATATTATTAGACTATAAAGTAAGTGCAATAATTGTTTCAAATACTACAGAAAAAAACAGAGAAAAACTTAGTAACATATTAAAGCATCAAAAGGGTGGCTTGTCAGGAAAGCCTCTTGAGGAAGAGGCCAATGATCTAATAAGTAAGTTTTATAAGTTACTAGAAGGTAAAATTGAAATCATTGGAGTGGGTGGGGTTGATTCAGGAGAGAGTGCTCATAAAAAGTTTTTAGCTGGGGCTAGCTACATACAGTTATATACTGGTATGGTTTTTCAAGGTCCAAATGTTGTTGGAAAGATAAAAAAAGAGCTTAAAGAAATATTAAAAGCTGAAGGGATTAAGAATTTTAGAGAAATTATAGGCAAGAAATAGTCTAATTAAAGTTTATAAACTTGACGAGGTCACTGACTCATCTTATATAGTCATTAAATATTATGTCTAAGAAATGTGAATTAACTGGTAAAATACCTATGAAAGGTCATAATGTTAGTCATGCTAACAATAAGACTAAAAGAAGATTTTTACCCAACCTAAAAAAAACAAAGTTTACAAGTGAACTTTTAAAAAGAAGTTTAACCTTAACCGTAAGTAATGCAGGCGTAAGATGTGTTGATAAAAAAGGCACTTTTGATGAATTCTTAAAAACTGTAAAAAATAAAAATATCTCTTCTAGATTAAAGAAACTTAAAAAAAGTTTATTAATTAAATCACCATTTGTAAAAAAAGCACTAAAAGTTTCTCCTAGCAAAACTACTTAATGGAAAAACTATTTATACTGCTCTCATTAATAATGGGGGTTGTTGTTTTATCTTCAAATTATTTAGTACAGTTTCCACTTAGATATTATGGCTTAGAAGAAATATTAACTTATGGAGCGTTTAGTTATCCTGTTGCATTTTTGATAACAGATTTAGCAAACAGATTATACGGGAAATTTATTGCACGTAAGATTGTATATATTGGATTTATAATAGGAATTGCATTCACATTATTTTTTTCAACAAACTTTGCAGATTTAATTTCTATAAGAATAGCTATTGGGTCAGGTACAGCATTCTTATTTGCTCAACTACTTGATGTTCAAATTTTTGATAAATTAAGAAAAAAGAAATGGTTTGTAGCCCCACTCACATCTTCACTGATTGGCTCTACAGTTGACACGTTTTTATTTTTTTCGATATCTTTTTATGCGACAGGGATACCATGGATAACTTTATCACTAGGTGACCTAGCAGTTAAAGTATTAGTTGCATTATTAATGTTAATTCCGTTCAGATTTCTAATTGGATTATTTAAAGTTTCGAAGGTTTAGTACAAAAATTTATAAGACAAAATTTTATAGGCAAGTTTTGCAACAAGAAAATTGTAAGAGTTAAAGCCTTTGATAGGTGAAAGTTCATTTATATCAGCACCAACAATATTAGAATTTTTAGCAGCAATTCTTATAATATCCAAAGTTTCATCCCACAATAATCCCCCAGGTTCTGGAGTCCCTGTAGCAGGCATTATGCTGGAGTCTAATCCATCAACATCAAAAGTTAAATAAACTGTTTTATTTTTGATTAGTTTTTTAAATTTTTTCAAATCCCATCTTTTTTTATCTTTTGCCCAAAAAATTTTAATTCTAGATGAATTTTTATCCAAAAAAGGTATTTCACTTTGAGATATATTTCTGATCCCAAATGAAATTAAAGACACATTTTTATGATCTAAACATCTTTTAATTGCTGAAGCATGGGAAAATTTTTCACCATTGTAACTTTCTCTTAAATCTGCATGAGCATCAAAATGTAGTAAACATATTTTTTTATATTTTTTAACAAATGGAGCAATGCACCCTGGAGTTATTGAGTGCTCTCCACCAAAAGTAATTGGAAATAGTTTTTTGTTTAATATTTCTTGATTTATATTAGACATTTTTTTTAAAGCTTTTTTAATATTCTTATCAATTTTAAATGGTTTTAGAGTTTTAATCCCAATTTTCCTGTAGGGTTCACAATTTAATTCTTCATCATATAATTCAACTTGATGTGAGGCTTTAATAATTTCTTTAGGTCCATTTCGAGTACCACCACCATAACTTACAGTTTTTTCTAGGCCGAACGGCACAACAACAACTTTTTCTTTAAAATTAACATCATTGTCAATTCCAAGAAATCCATTTTTATTAGAAAGATATTTCAATTTTATTTAAATATTTTTGAGAAATTTTTTCTCGTTCTATTTTTCCAGTCACCTTTGTGGTAAACATCACTTGCAATTAAAGGTAAAACACTGGTTGCTTCTGCAAAAACCATCTGCTCTTTTGTAATATCTACTTTACCCCATGAACTTGCCTCTTTTAAAGTAGAACTACTACATGCTCCATCTCTAGAATCTGCTACAGTGATTTGAACTGCATACTTATGCATATTAACTTCTTTTCCCAAAAGTTCAGCACAAATGACTGTGTCTTGAACAAAATTTTTCGGGACTCCACCCCCTATCATAAATAAGCCAGAACCTTTTGATTGAATTTTTATTTCTGTTAACTCACGTAATTCTCTAATTGAATCGATTGTTATATGATTTTTTGGATTGTTTTCTTGATGTACTACCAATCCAAAACCAGCACTTGAATCAGTAAATGCTGGACAAAATATAGGAACATTATTGTCATATGCTGTTTCAATGAGTGAATCTTTTTTTCTTGAGTGTTTCTTCAAATATTTTCCCATTTCGTAAATAAATTCTCTTGAAGTATAACTTCGTGGTTCTAGACTGTCTGCTATCTCACCTATTTTTCGATCACATTCTTGTAGCTCTTCTTCATCAATATATGTATCATAAATTCTATCTATATAATTTTTTCTTAATTCGGTATCATCTTGAAATTGAGAACCTTGGTAATGTTTAAAACCTAGAGCTTCAAAAAAATCCATATCAACTATTGATGCCCCTGTTGCAATAATTGCATCAACCATATTATATTTAACTAAATCCTTATAAATATTCATACAGCCTGCTGCAGATGTTGATCCTGCAAGTGTTAAAAAAATAGTACAATCTTTATCTTGAATCATTTCATTATAAATATTTGCTGCATTTGCTGTTTCTCTTGAAACAAAAGACATTTTTTTCATTGAGGAAATTATTTTTCTTGCATCAAATGAGGTAATATCAATGTGCTCAACTGGATTTTGTAAGAATTTTTTTTTGCTATTATGGGTTAAATTTTTGTTCTCTGACATTAAGCAACTAATATACTTTTATTACTGTCTTTACCATACAGTGTCATTATTGGTTCATCTTCTACTTCATAGATCTCATTTGAGTAAAAACCATTGAATTGAGTTCTAAAGGTTAAACCGTAAGCACCCAGCTGACCTAATTCTATATAGTCATTTTCTTTAATATTATTTGGAAGTAAAAATGGTCCTTTCATGTAGTCTATACTATCGCATGTAGGGCCATAAAAATCAAAAGCAGTTAACTTTTTTGATATTATTTTTTTATTTTTTATTAAACGCGAAGGATAAACTATATTTGGTGTGCCAGCATCAAAAAGAGTTCCGTACGTTCCATCATTTATATAAAGCTTTTGTTTTTTTCTGAGATTTACTCTTACAATTGTTGATCCGCTTTCTGCAACTAATGCTCTACCTGGCTCACATAATATTTCAGGAAGTTTTTCTAATTTTAAACTTATTAAACCTTTTTTTATTTCTTTAAAATAACTATCCAAAGATTGAGGCACAAGATCTGGATAAATTGTGGGAAATCCTCCTCCAACATTAATATAATCTGGAATAATTTTTGTTTTTCTTATTATATTTCCTATATCTGCAATACCTTTTGCATAAGAAATAGGATGCATGCATTGTGATCCCACATGAAAGCTTAAACCTATTTTTTTTGCATATTGTTTTGTTAATCGTAACAAACCGATCGCCTCAGATGTTAGTGCTCCAAATTTTTTAGATAGATCTATTTCAGCATGTTCATTTGATACAGCAACTCTAACAAATAGCTCAAGGTCTTTTGCTTGATTGGTTGTTTCAATAATTTTTATTAATTCTTCTTTAGTGTCTAAAGAAAAAGTTTTTATATTATAATTAAAGTAGGCTTCTCTAATATTTTCTCTACTTTTAACTGTGTGCATATAAGAGCATTTAGCATTAGGATCGATTGCCCTTATATCTTTAATTTCTTGAATAGAGGCTACATCAAAGTTTTCAATACCACTCTTAACTATTGTCTTCAAAACTTCAGGATGCGGGTTGGTTTTTACTGCATATAGAACCTTGCCAGGAAATTTTTTCTTAAAATATGTAGATGCTAATTGTATTGATTTCTTCCTAATACAATAAATAGGCTGTTCTGGCTTAAGTTGATTTATAAGTTCATCAACTGTTTTAAATTTTTGCATTTTATATGCCTCCAAAAAAAATTTAATAAAAAAAAGTTTTTAAAATACTTAAAAACTTTCATGTAAATCATGCAATTAAGGTAATACTTAATTAATGTAAAGCAAATAATGGGTGTTGAAATTATCAGATAAAGCACCATATGAGTTATATGGTTGAACAGGCATATTTAAAAAAAATAAGTGATTTTGATAACAAATCGTTGTTAATCGTTGATGATGATAATCCTTTTAGAGAGAGACTGGCTAGAGCTATGGAAAAGAAGGGATTTGAGGTTTTGCAAGCTGAGAGTGTAAAAAAAGGGATACAATCTGTAAAAGATAAACAGCCAGGTTTTGCTGTCGTAGATTTAAGGTTGGCTGACGGAAATGGGCTTGAGGTAGTAAAACAAATACAAAATTCAGATTCTAACAGCAGAATAATTATGTTAACTGGTTATGGAAACATACCAACAGCAGTAGCAGCCATTAAGGAAGGAGCAATTGATTATCTTGCTAAACCTGCTGATGCAGATGACGTTGAAAAAGCATTGCTAGCAGATCCAGAAAAAAAAGCTGAGCCACCAGAAAATCCCATGTCAGCAGATAGAGTAAAATGGGAACATATTCATAGAGTTTTTGAATTATGTAATAGAAATGTTTCAGAAACAGCCAGAAGACTTAAGATGCATAGAAGAACCTTACAGAGAATTCTATCCAAAAGATCCCCTAGATAAATCTTCTAAGTTTAAGAATTTGTTTTGATAATACTGAAAGAATTAAAATTTTATAAATCTCAATAAGTAAAAATGGTTGAGCACCCAATAAAAATACTTGGTTAAAACTTTTATCCAAACCCATATAATTCCACAATCCTAATAAACCAAAAACATAAGATGCACTTACAGATAATAGTAAACAAATGAATATAACAATTGGATCATTTTTTATTTTTATCATTCCTGCAAAAAAAGCTGTTAAGATAAATCCAATTAAGTAACCACCAGTTGGACCCATCAGATAAGCAAAGCCACCACCTTTTGCAAATACTGGTAAACCTATCGATCCTTCAATTAAATATAATATTACTGTAGCTACAGCTAATTTATAGCCCAAAACCATTCCAAGAAATAATACTACAAAAGTCTGCATTGTTGCTGGAACTAAAGTAAAAGGTGTTTGTATTTTTGAGGAGATAGCAAGTAATGCTGTTCCACATATAGCAGCTAAAAAAGATTTTATTATACCAGAATTATTTGAAAGACTTATTGTTTGCATTAAATCATATTACTATTTTAAAATAAATTAATCTAGTTTTTTATTAATCTAAGAAAAACATCTTCTAAATCACCGTCATCAGTGGATATATCAATAATTTTTGCATTATTTTTCTTAATTAAATTAATTAATTCTTCAATTTGAATTTTACTTTTTTCATAAGATACACAAATTTCTGTATCCAGTTTTGATATTATTTTTAAAGAGTTCATATCATCATCTTTAATATCAATTTTTTTATCAGTTTTAAAAGTTACTTTTTTAGTTTGAATTCTATCTAATAGATTTTTGGTACTATCTAGAGCAACTATATTTCCTTTATTTAAAATAGCTATTCTATCACACATTTCTTCAGCCTCCTCAAGATAATGAGTTGTCAAAATTATAGTTACACCAAGATCATTAAGTAATTTTACATTTTTCCATAAATTCTGCCTTAACTCTACATCTACACCAGCCGTAGGTTCATCTAAAAATACTATTGGAGGCTGATGAACTAAAGCTTTAGCCATTAGTAATCTTCTTTTCATTCCGCCTGATAAGCTTCTAGCGTAGCTATTAGCTTGTTTTTCTAAAGATACTAGTTGTAGAATTGTATCTGTAATTCTGTCTTTTTTTTCAACTCCATAGAGACCTGCTTGCAATTCTAATAATTTTCTTGGACTAAAAAATGGATCAAGATTTACTTCTTGCGGGACTATTCCAACTGAAGCCCTAACTTGTCTAGGGTTTTTATCCAAGTCAAAACCCCGTACACTGACTTGTCCTGCTGTTTTTATTACTGTTCCAGCTAAAATATTTATAAATGTTGTTTTACCAGCACCATTAGGACCAAGGAGGCCAAAAATTTCACCTTCTTTCACGTCTAAGTTTAAATCATTTAAAGCATGATTGTCTTTAGTCTGTTTATTAAAGTAAATTTTTTTTAAGTTTTTGACAGAAAGTATATTTTTTTGCTTCATGTACGTTAATACACTTATAGTATTTAAAATAATTAAGATAATATTATCTAATGGATAAAATAAAAAAAACAGATCATTTTTATTTGATAGATGGTTCTGGTTATATTTTTAGAGCTTATTACGCTCTTCCACCATTAACAAGAAAGAGTGATGGCCTACCAGTAGGCGCAGTAAGTGGTTTTTGCAGCATGCTATTTAAATTATTAGAGGATTCCAAATCTAATGAAAATCTACAAAAGCCAACACACTTTGCTGTAATTTTTGATTCAGCAAGAAAGACCTTTAGAAATAAAATTTATTCAGACTACAAAGCGAATAGATCAGAAGCACCAGATGATTTAGCGCCACAATTTGAATATATAAGAAAATCAGTTATTGCATTTAATTTACCATCTATCGATCTTCCTAATTATGAAGCAGATGATTTATTGGCGACTTATACAGAACAAATCTTAGCAAAAGGTGCGAAGGTAACAATAGTCTCTTCAGATAAAGATTTAATGCAGTTATATAAAAAAGATGTTCGTTTGTTTGATCCAATGAAGAACAAATTTATAACACCAGAAGATATAGTAACAAAATTTGGTGTAGGCCCGGAAAAAGTAATTGATGTTCAATCCTTAGCTGGGGATAGCAGTGATAATGTCCCTGGTGTTCCAGGAATAGGTGTTAAGACTGCAGCAGAACTTATTAATAAATATGGTACTTTAGAAAAATTGTTGGATAACGCTCAAGAAATAAAACAAAATAAACGAAGAGAAACACTTATAGAAAACAAAGACAAAGCGATAATTAGTAAAAAATTAGTGACACTCATGAAGGATGCTCCAGTTGAAAGAAAGATAGAAGAATTTCATCTAAAGGAGATTGATAAAGATAAGCTATATAAATTTTTAAGAGAAATGGAGTTTAATAGACTTCTTAGCTCTGTCATTTCTGCATATGGAGAACCTGAGCTAGGAGAAATCACAAGAGAGACAAAACCTGAAAAAAAACAGCAAAACATAAATAAAAAAAATTATCATCTCATCACAAATGAAAAAGAAATAGATGAGTGGATTAACGAAGCAGAAGAAGCTGGAGAACTAGCAATTGATACTGAAACTAGCTCACTAGATGCACATCAAGCTGATTTAGTGGGAATTTCATTAAGCACTAAAATTGGTAAGGCTTGCTACATTCCAATTGGTCATAAGTTTAAAGGATGTTTAAAAAAAGAAGCTGTAATTAAAAAATTAAAACCACTTTTGGAAGATAAGAGTGTAAAAAAAATTGGTCAAAATATTAAGTTTGATTTTATTGTCTTGTTTAAACAAGGAATAAATATGAATTCAATGGAAGACACAATGTTGATGTCATATGTATTGGATGCTGGAAAAAATAGACATAACATGGATACCTTGTCTGAAATTCATCTACAGCATAAAACAATTTCATTTAAAGAAATTGTTGGCACAGGCAAGAAAGAAATAAATTTTAGTGATGTAGAGCTAGATAAGGCAATGGAGTATGCGGCTGAAGATGCAGATATTACCTATAGGTTATATAAAATATTTAGTAAAAATTTAAAATTAGAAAAATTAATTAACATTTATGAAATCTTTGAAAAACCTTTAATTAAAATATTGGCATTTATGGAAATTGAAGGAATAAAAGTTGATAATAAATTTTTAAAGGTTTTGTCTGAAAAATTTGAGAAAAAGATTAATAAACTAGAAAAAGAAGTTTTTAAACTTTCAAAAAAAGAATTTAATATTGCCTCACCAAAACAATTAGGTGAAATTATTTATAATGATTTAAAGATTGCCGTACTTAAAAAAACTAGAAAAGGAAGTTTTGCTACAAATGCAAGTGTGTTAGAAGACTTAGCATTTAAAGGACATGAATTTCCAAAATTAATTCTAGACTGGCGACAAGTATCTAAACTTAAAAATACTTATTCAGATGCTTTACCTGAACATATTAATCCAAACACAAAACGAGTTCATACATCATTTTTATTGGCAGCAACAACAACAGGAAGATTGGCTTCCAGTGATCCAAATCTACAAAATATTCCAATTAAATCAGAGGATGGTAAGGATATAAGAAAAGCTTTTATAGCAGAAAAGGGCTTCACATTAATATCTGCAGATTATAATCAGATTGAAATGAGAATTTTAGCAGATTTGGCAGAAGTCAAAGAGCTGAAAAAAGCGTTTAGTAATAATGAAGATATTCACTCTCTTACAGCAAGCCAAGTATTTAATGTTGATATTAAAAAAGTAGACCAAGACATGAGAAGGAAGGCCAAGGCCATTAATTTTGGAATAATTTATGGTATTTCACAATATGGACTTGCAAAACAAATCAACGTTTCAAATCATGAAGCAGATGAATTTTTAAATGCTTATTTCTTAAAATTTCCTGAAATAAAAATTTATATGGATAATACAATTAAGTTTTGTAGAAAAAGTGGCTATGTGAATAATATTTTTGGTCGAAGATCTCATTTTAATGGAATTAATGATAAAAATTTCAATGTAAGAAATTTTCAAGAAAGAGCAGCTATTAATGCACCCATTCAAGGGTCAGCATCTGAAATCATGCGACTTGCTATGATTAGACTTAATAAAAAATTTGAAAGCATTAAAAACAACAAATCAAAAATATTATTACAAATTCATGATGAACTAATTTTTGAGGTTCCGGTAAAAGAAGTTAAAAACATAACTGAAATAATCAAGGATGAAATGACGAGTGTTACAGAAAGTGATTTACACACTTTTTCAACACCATTAACGGTAGACGTGAATACAGGCGACAATTGGGGAATACTTCATTAATTTATCTCCATTGCCTAAATTAGAACAATTTAGTATTTTTAAAGTAGATTATGCAAACACAAACAATAGCTCTTATTGATGACGATAGAAATATACTCACAAGTATAAGTATAGCGCTTGAAAAAGAAGGCTTTAAGGTTCAAACCTATATTGATGGCGAAAGTGCTTTAATTGGTTTAGCTAGAACACCACCAGATTTAGCTGTTATTGATATTAAGATGCCAAAAATGGATGGAGAAGAACTTTTAAAAAAATTAAGAAAAAAAACTTCTTTACCAGTAATTTTTTTAACATCTAAAGACGATGAAATAGATGAATTATTAGGATTAAAATTAGGTGCAGATGATTTTATAAAAAAATCAGGAGGTTTTTCCATAAAAGTTTTAATTGAAAGAATAAGAGTTCAGCTTAGAAAAAAAGATATTAATGTCAATCTTGAAGAAACAAAAAGTATTATTTCTCATGGAAAGCTCAAGCTTGACCCCTCACAACTTGAGTGTGCATGGGATGGAAAGCAGTTGCCAGATAAGCTTACAACTACAGAGTTCTTGATTGTTAAAGAATTGGCTAAAAGACCGGGAATAATTAAAGAGCGAGCACAATTAATGGATATTGCTTATAGAGAAGACACCGACATAGAAGACAGAACTATAGACAGTCATGTTAAAAGAATTAGAAAAAAATTCAAAAAAGTTGATCCTGATTTCACTGCAATAGAAACAAGATATGGCAGTGGATACAGGTGGAATGTTAGTTAATGTTTGATGGTTTTCTAAAAAGCTTATCTATTTTAAAAAAATTTTTATTCATCAATTTAATAATTTTTTTAATTATTGGTAGCTTTGCATTTTTATACATTAGCAATGTTAAACCAAACTTAATAAAAGATAAAAAAAATAATCATGTTCAAATAATAGATAATACAATTGAACATATTTTAAGGTTAAATATTAAGTTTGAAGAAGAAGATATAAGAAGATTTTTATTCTCAACAAGATTTTTATTTCAAAATTTAGATAGAGTTATTCTTTTTGATAATCAATTTAACTTAGTTGGTGATACCGATACATTAGATTTGGACCCAAGATCTTTTTCAAATAGATTAGATATAGTTCAGTTAGAAATTTTGGATGAAAAAACAAGTAAAAAAATAACTGAGACAAAAAATATAAATAACGAAAAAACTGTTTCTTTAAAAGATATTTTAACAAATTATTCTTGGTCAAAAGATTATGGTAAATCTTTTACTTTTATACAGGAAGGGTACGATCAATTTTTGTTAACAACAGTAAAAAATGTAACTTTAGACAATGTTAATATTGGTTATTTGGCAATTTCAGAAAATGCAAATGATGTAAAGTTAGCAATTGATGAAAGAAAAACTTTTATTTTAAGGACAGCAATTTTTATTATCATAGTTA
The DNA here is from genome assembly GCF_047720265.1 of Candidatus Pelagibacter sp. Uisw_134_02. Lineage (GTDB taxonomy): Bacteria > Pseudomonadota > Alphaproteobacteria > Pelagibacterales > Pelagibacteraceae > Pelagibacter. Next base: position 1,104,163 of record NZ_CP159813.1, on the reverse strand, counting down.
TATTTATATTTTCATTTGTTTTGAACAGATATTTTTTGAAGCCTATAAAAAACTTAGTGACATATACAAAAATAATTAAAGAAAAAAGTAGAAAAAAAACAAACATAAATGAACTCAAAGAAAGAAACGATGAAATTGGAACATTGTCAATCTCATTAGATGACATGACGAATGAACTTAAAAAAAGAATTTCTCATGCAGAAAATTTTTCGACAGACTTGGTTCATGAAATAAGAAATCCCTTAACATCTCTAAAAAGTGCATCAGAAATATTAAATGAAACTGACAATCAATCTCAAAGGAGAAAATTGATTAATATTCTTAATCATGATGTACAAAGAATTGAAAGATTAATCACTGATTATTCTCAAATATTGAAAGATGAGGTTGCTTTGAGTAAAGAAAAAATGAAAAAAATTAATCTTAAATTAATTGTAAGATCTGTAGTTGATGATTTTAATAGTATTTATGAAACTAAAAGAAGTATTAAAATTATATTAAATGATTTAAATAATGAAGAAGAATATTTTATAAATGGAATAGAAAATAGAGTAGAACAAATTATTGCAAATTTACTTGATAATTCAATTTCTTTTAGTGAAGACAATAAAAAAATTTTAGTTGAAATTTTTAGAAATGATATAAATGAAATTATTTTAAGGGTTATAGATGAAGGTAAAGGATTTAAGGAAACTAGTACAAAAAAAATATTTGATAGGTTTTATAGTAATAGGCCTGATAATTTTGGTGAACATTCAGGTCTAGGGTTAAATATCGTAAAAAACTTAGTTGATTTACATGGTGCTACTATTAAAGCAGCTAATAACGTTGCAAAAAAAGGAGCAAATGTAGAAATTATATTTCCTAAGTCTTAATGATAAGTTGATTAATCAAATTTTTATTATATAAAACCGTGCAATGGATGATTTTAAAGTTAAAGATATATCACTTGCAGATTTTGGAAGAAAAGAAATTTCTATTGCAGAAAGTGAAATGCCAGGACTAATGGCATTAAGAGAAGAATATTCAGGTAAGGCACCTTTAAAAGGAGCAAAAATTTTAGGATGTCTTCATATGACAATCCAAACAGCAGTTTTAATTGAAACATTAGTAGACCTTGGTGCAGAAATTAGATGGTCTTCTTGTAATATTTTTTCAACACAGGATCATGCTGCTTCAGCTATAGCTAAAGCAGGGATACCCGTCTTTGCATGGAAAGGTGAGACAGAAGAAGAGTATTTGTGGTGCATTAAACAAACAATCGAGGGAAAAAAAGATTGGCAAGCAAATATGTTATTAGATGATGGCGGCGACTTAACAGCTATCATGCATAATGATTATAAGAATTTATTAAAAAATATCAAAGGTGTTTCTGAGGAAACAACAACTGGTATTAAAGCATTAAATAAAATGGAAAAAGAAGGAACTTTATTAATCCCTGCAATTAATGTTAATGACTCAGTTACAAAATCAAAATTTGATAATTTATATGGTTGTAGAGAAAGTTTAGTAGATGGAATTAGAAGAGCAACAGACGTGATGATGTCTGGTAAAATTGCAATTGTTGCTGGTTTTGGTGATGTTGGTAAAGGCAGTGCTGCATCTTTAAGGCAAAGTGGTGCAAGAGTTATGGTTACTGAAGCAGATCCAATTTGTGCACTACAAGCAGCAATGGAAGGATATGAAGTAGTTTTGATGGATGAAGCAATTAGCAAAGCAGACATTGTTGTAACGGCGACAGGCAACAAAGATATTGTTACAGCTGACCATATGAGAAACATGAAAGATAGAGCAATATTATGTAATATTGGTCATTTTGATAATGAGATTCAAGTAGATGCATTAAAAAATTATAAATGGACAGAAGTTAAACCAGAAGTTGATGAGATTGAATTGGTTGATGGAAAAAGAATAATTCTTCTAGCAAAAGGTAGACTAGTTAACCTAGGATGTGCAACAGGACACCCAAGTTTTGTAATGAGTGCATCATTTACAAATCAAGTAATGGCACAAATAGAACTTTGGGATAATCATAAAAATTATGAAAATAAAGTTTATGTTCTGCCAAAATATTTGGATGAAAAAGTAGCGATGCTTCACTTAAAAAAAGTTGGTGCAAAACTTACAAAATTATCAAAAGACCAAGCTGACTACATAAGTGTTGAAACAGAAGGTCCATTTAAGCCAGATGCATATCGCTACTAATAGCGAAATAATAGATATCTCTTTAGAAGTTAAGACAGCTGAATTAGCAAAAAATTTTTCAAAGATATTAAAAAAGGGTGACATAGTTTTTTTTCATGGTGAAATTGGAGTTGGAAAGACAACCTTTATAAAATATTTAGTAAACCATCTTCAAGTAAACAATCATCAAAACCCAACAGAAGTTACAAGCCCCACTTTTAACTTAGTAAACGAATATGATGTTGGAATTTTTATAATTCAACATTATGATTTATATAGATTAAAAAGTAGTGATGAGACAAAAAATATTGGGTTATTAGAAAATCAGAAAGAGATCCTGACATTGATTGAATGGCCTGACAAAATTGATAGTAAAATTGATAATAAAATTGAACTATTCTTTAAATATGCAGAAGATATGAAAAAAAGATTTTTATCTATCAAGGGTTTAAGTAAAAAAATATTAGATGAAATTAATTAAATCAACAATAATAAAAATTAAGGGCGATGCATCTTTTAGATCTTTTTATAGGAAAAAATATAATAAAAAAAATTCAATTATTGTTTATGCAGTTAAAGAAAAAGAAAAAAACCTATTAATATACGCTGCTATAAATAACTTGTTGATTGAAAATAAAATTCTAGCACCAAAATTGTATAAAGAAAATTATAAAAAAAATTTTATAGAAATTGAAGATTTTGGTGATGATACTGTATTTAAATTATTAAAAAAAAGTAGAAGTAATAAAATTAATTTATACAAAAAATCTGTTGATTTGCTTATAGAAGTTCAAAAGATCAAACAAAACACAATTAAAAATTTTAAAGGAAAAAATTATAAAGTCCCAATTTATGAAAACAATGAATTATTTAAAGAAGCAAAATTATTTTCTAACTGGTATACAAAAAAATACGTGTCTAAAAAAAAATTACTATCAGTTAATATTGAAATAAATAAGCAGATAAAATTCTTACTGTCAAATCTTAAGATGAAAAATGAAACTTTTGTTCATCGTGATTTTCATGTATCAAATTTAATGAGACATAAAAAAAAATTAGCAACAATTGATACTCAAGATGCCCTGATTGGTAATAAGGCATATGATCTAGCATCCCTAATTGATGATGTTAGGTATAAATCTAACAAAAAATTAAAAAATAATATTTACAATTATTATTTAAAACTAAGCAAAAATAAAATTAATAAAGTTATTTTATTAAATGATTTCGAAATATTATCAGTGATTAGAAATATGAAAATAATAGGGATTTTTACAAGGCTGGCCTCTAGAGATAAAAAAAAGACATATTTAAAACTAATACCCTACGCCTGGAAATTAATAGAGTTTAGAACACAAAATAATAAAATATTTGATGGCCTTAAAAAAGTACTGGATGATAATTTTCCAAAGAAAACAAGGAACATTAAATGAAAATTAACACTGCATTAATTTTGTGTGCTGGTTATGGAAAAAGGTTAAACCCACTAACTCTAGTAGAGCCGAAGCCATTGTTGAAAATTAATGAAATTACACTACTTGAAAACTGCATCAATTTAATTAGATCTTTAGGAATAAAAAAAATAATATTAAATACATTTTATTTAAAAGAAAAAATTGAAAATTTTGTTGAGATAAAAAAATTTGATTTAGATATTAAAATAATCAATGATGGAAAAAAAATTTTAAATACAGGGGGAGGGATTTTAAATATGATGAATTCCTCGAGTGACTCAGATTTTTTAATATTAAATCCAGATACTATTTGGAATAAAGGTTATTTAAAAAAAATTAAATGTATGGAAGATTTCTATTTTAGTAATCAAATTAAAAATATACTTTTACTTGTTAATAAAAAGCTTAGTTTTGATAAAAAATTAAAAGGTGATTTCAATCTTTTAAAGAATAAAATTAATAAAGATCTTCAAAATGATCTAATTTATACAGGTTGTCAAATAATGAATAAAGATTTATTTTACTCACATTCAGTTAGTGACTTTTCTATATCAGAAATTTGGAGTCGATTAGTTAACACAAATGAATTATATGGTTACGAAAGTATAGAAAGTTTTTATCACTTAACTAATCTTGAAATTTATAAAGAGTTATTAAAAAATAATTAAATCTTTAGCTCTATCTTTGTCTAAATATTTACATTCAATAATACCTTGTTTTGAATTGAGATTAATTAAAAGTGGATTCCCAGTTGGTATTTCAAGTAATGCTATTTTCTTATTATCTAGTTTAAATAAAAATTTACACAAAGCTCTAATTGAATTTCCGTGAGCTGAAATTAAAATATTTTTATTATCTAATAATTTATTTTTAATATTAGAATTATAATATTCAATTACTCTTTCGTAAGTATCTTTAAGAGATTCTGTATCAGGAATTTTTTCTCTTGGAACAGTTTTGTAAGTATCAATATTTATTGGGTGATAAGGATTATTTCTACTTAGAGCAGCAGGTTTTATGTCCCAAGATCTTCTAAATTCGTGAATTTTATCTTCACCCATTTTTTCTTTCATCTCATCTTTATTTAAACCAGTTAATTCTCCGTAGTGTCTTTCATTAAATTGCCAAGCTTTTACAGGTTTTTTTTTGCTTCTTAATGTATCTTGTATAAGTTTAAGAGTATTAGTTGCCCTTAATTGAAATGATGAATAAAAATAATCTATATTTATTTTTAGTTCTTTAATATGCTCTCCAGCCTTACAAGCCTCTAACTTTCCTTTACCTGTAAGACCTATATCAACCCACCCGGTAAATCTTTTTTGCAGATTCCACTCACTTTGACCATGTCTAACTAAAATTAAATGAGGCATTTGATATATTTTGATAACTGATAAAACTAATAAAATAAATAAAATTATTATGAAAAATATAAAAAAAATTTTAATTTTAGGTTTTCACTCTGTTAACATAATGTTAATAATATTTTATTTATATCCTGGAAGTATATTTGGTCATTTTTTGTATGGTGACAGCTCTATTCAGCCCCAACTTACAGGGGACTTTATAGTTTCTTCTAATCACCTTTACGTATTCATTATTTTATCATTTTTAGGTGTTATGGCTTATAAAAAAACACGAAACTTTGCTTTTGTGATTATATATTTGTTTTTATCAGCAATTATTTTGGAATTGTTTCATATTATAATTCCAACAAGAGAATTTGAATGGGCTGATTTATTTGGAAATATATTAGGTGTTTTCTTTGTAATTATTATTTATAAAATTAAAAATAAGTATGCTTAAATTTAAAAATGTTTTTTTTATTATAATAATCATTTTAATTTCAGCTTGTTCTTCCATACCTCAAAATACATCAAACAGTTGCTCCATCTTTAATGAAAGATACCTTTGGTATAAATATGCTAAAAAAACTGAAAAAAAATGGGGTACCCCAATTTATGTGCAGCTAGCAATTATTAAAATGGAGTCTGATTTTGATTGGTTAGCAAAACCTCAGCGACAAAAAATATTTAAAGTTATACCCTTCAAGCGTCCATCAAGTTCTTTTGGGTATTCTCAAGCTGTAAAAGGAACATGGGAACAATATAAAAATGAAACAGGCAATAAACTTGCAACAAGAGCAAGGTTTAAAGATAGTGTGGATTTTATTGGCTGGTATACAGATAAAACTGAGTCACTTTTAAAAATTTCAAAGAAAGATGCTTTTAGACAGTATCTTGCATATCATGAAGGATGGGGTGGTTATAAAAATTATAAGAATAATCAAAAAGTTATAGTTTTAGCAAAAAAAGTAAAAAATCAATCAGATAAATATAAGTCTCAATTAAAAAAATGTCAGAAAAGACTAAATAAAAATAAGTATATTATTTTTTAACGAAGTTGTTTTTTTAGTTCGATATCTACAGCATCAATTCTTTGGGTATTTTTAGCAAGGGTTAAATACATTGTAGGTGTTACATATAATGTAAAGAATGTAGAAATAATCATTCCACCTAGAATAGTTGCACCTACAGCCAACCTAGATGCTTCACCTGCACCAGGTCCAATATTACCTATTACCAGTGGTAACATCGCTATCATTGTGCTTATAGAAGTCATCATAATTGGTCTAAATCTAAGATCACAAGCTTCTTTAATCGATGACTCTATATTTTTTCCTGTAGCTCTCAATTGATTGGCATAATCAACAATGAGGATGCTATTTTTAGTGGAAATTCCAATTAGTATTACAAGCGCAATTTGTGAAAAAATATTAATTGAACTGTTTAAAAATAAAATGAATATCAAACCACCAAACAATGCAAGTGGAACAGTTAACACTATTATAAATGGATGTATAAATGAGTTAAAGGTTGCTGCCATTACTAAATAGGCAGTCAACAGTGCTAACCCAAAAATAATGAATAATTCATTGCTAGTTTCTTTTAATTCCTCAGACTTTCCTTTCCATGCTATTTGATTATTTATTTGTGAGTCAGATAAAGTTTGCTCTAAGTAACTAATTGCTTCAGAAAGTGTATAATCTTCTGATATATTTGCAGATATAGTTACAGCTCTTTGTCTATTAAACCTCCCTAATTTTTTTGCTGATCCTTCTTCTTTAAATTCAACTAAATTTGCTAATGAAATTAGCTTACCTGTAGTTTCTGATCTTACAAAAATTTTAGTTAAGCCTTCTTTATTTCTTCTATCCGCCAAATATTGTTGAAGAATAATAGGGTATTCTTTGCCTAATTTGTTAAATTTAGTTACAGTTTTGCCACCATAAAGAGTTTCTAAAGTTTTTCCAATTGACTCAGTTGAAACTCCTAAATCTTTGGCTCTATTTTTATTAATAAATAGCTTTATTTCTGGTTTATTTCTTGAATAATCCGACTCTATTCTCGATAATTTTTTATTTTTTCTTAATTTTGACATAATCTCATTTTGTTTTACTTCCAGCTCTTCATAACTATTTCCTAATATAACCATTTGAACAGGTTTATTGTAACTTGATACTCTTATAGATTGAGGAGATATGGGAAATGCAACAGTTTCTGGTACGGTAACAATTTTTCCAATTGCTTGTCTCATTACAGTTTGTGAGTTTTGTTTTCTATTTTCCCAATCATCCAGTAAAGCAATAATTATAAAACTATTAAAAGAATTTTTATTACTTCCAAATCCAGGAACTCTCATGATAAATCTTTTATAGGGACTGTTTTCAGCTTTAAGCAAAGGAATTAATCTCTTCTCTACATCCTCAGCTCTTTTTTCTGTGTACTCAAATGAACTACCTTCATCAGTAAAACCAAGCACAAGATAAACTCCTCTATCTTCCATTGGTAATAGCTCTTTTTTTGTAAAGTTATACAAAATACTCGAACCAATAATTGTTAAAATTAAAAATGAAACAATAATCTTTTTTTTGTTTAGCCAAAACAAAAGAGTTTCTTGATAGAACTTTGAAAAGGACTTAAAAAAATTATCAAATTTTACAACAATAAAATTTTGTTTTGGTTTTTTAACTAAGAATTTACTTCCCAACATTGGCGATAAAGTTAATGCCACAAAAGAAGATACTACAATGGAAACAGATAATGCTATGGCAGTTTCTCTAAATAGAGTACCGGCAATACCATCAATAAAAATTAAAGGTAGAAAGACTGCAACTAAAATTAAAGTTGTGGCTATGATTGCAAAACTAATTTGTTTTGACCCCTTATGTGCTGCAACTAATGGAGTTTCTCCATTTTCAATTCTTCTATATATTGCATCAGTCATGATTACAGAGTCATCAGTAATAATTCCTATTGCTAAAATAAAACTTAAGAGAACAAATATATTTATTGATAGTCCAAATAGATAAAGTCCTAAGAAAGATGCTATTAAGCTCACAGGTAAAGCAATTGCTGGAACAATTACAGCTTTAAGATTACCTAAAAATAAATAAATAATTGCAACAACTAATATAAATGCAATTATTAGAGTTTTATATACTTCTTGTATTGCAGTGCCCACATATGTTGCTCGGTCAAAAGCAACCTCCATATCAATACCATCTGGCAGTGTTTTTTTAACTTTAATTATTTTTTTTCTAATATTTTTTGATAACTCAACTGTTGATGCACCACTTTTTGCATAAATACCTATTCCAACAGTTTTTTGATTTAAAGCATTTTTTGTTTGTGCTTTAAAAAGTGTTTTTTCTGAGACGGGTCCAAACTCAACGTTTGCGATATCTGAAAGTTTTATAATACTATTTTTAATCTTTTTTATTGGCAATTGTTTTAACATGCCAATGTCATCATAAGATTTATCTAAATTCAGGGTTAAATCTATATTGTTAGCCTCAAGAGTTCCTGCAGGTAGGCTAATATTTTCTTTTCTTAGAGCTCCTTCAACTTCTTGAATAGTTAAGTTGTTAGCTGCTAATTTAATTGGATCAATCCATACCCTTACACTTAAATCTCTTAAACCACCTGTCATAATTCTTCCAACATTCTTAACACTTGAAAATTGGTCAACTAAATATCTTTCAGTGTAATCTCCGAGATCTAAGTCGTTCCATGTTGATGAAGTTACTGACAACCACATAGTAGTTGTAAATCCAGCTGCTTGTTTTAATATTTGAGGTGCATCTGCTTCGCTTGGTAATCTGTCTACAATTCTTGCAACTCTTTCTCTTATATCGTTGGCAGCATTGTCTAAATCAATATCTGTGTTAAACTCAATATTTATTGTACTACTGCCATTTTCAGATGTTGAATTAATATTTTTAATTCCTTCAGCTCCACCTACCACATCTTCAATAACTTGAGTTACTTCTTGATCAATAATTGGAGCTGATGCTGATTTATAATTTATTTTAACTTGAACAACTGGTGGCTGCAAACCATCAGGCAATTCTCTCACAGGCAATTCTGAAAAAACAAATATCCCAAAAACAATTAATATAAGAGACATTACCCAAGCAATAACTGGTCTTCTTATACTTACATCAGTAATATACATTATTTTTTAATTGGTTTTATTTTGCCTCTAGGACGAACTTTCTTAAGGCCTTCTGCAACAATGTTTTCTCCTTCATTTAATCCAGATAGAACCTCAACATACCCACCATCTCTTATTCCAGTCTTAATTTCAGTTTTGTCTGTGATATTTTTTTCTGAAACTTTGTAAACATAAATTTTATCCCCTTCCAGCATTATACTTGTGTCAGGTATTCCAAGAGAATTTCTTTCGTTATAATTAACAGTTACTTCTAAAAGTGATCCTGGAATTAACTGAGCACCATCATTATCAATCTTAACTCTTATCAAAAGACTTCTTGTTTCAGCATTTATTCTGCTTGATACAGCATAAACTGCTCCATTATAAATTTTGTTTTTGTTACCTGAAAATTTAGCCGTTATAGACAAACCTTTTTTAATTACATTTGCAAAGATTTCAGGGATTTTTAAATCAGAATAAATGACAGAATTATCATCCAAAGTAATAATGATTGAGTTGTTAGAGTCAAGAATATCACCAGTAATACCTCTAAATCCCAAAACACCACTAAATGGTGCAATAATATTTCTATCTTTAAGTTTTAATATTAAATCTCCTTTATTAACATATTCTTTAAGAGCTAATTCTGCAATTAAGTCACTTCTTTTAACTCTAAATGACTCATTTCTTTTTGATACTGCAGTTCCAAAACTTTCAATTTTTTGAGAAAAATCTATTTTGACAACTTCTGTTACAATAATTCCTGGAGGAGGTCTTTTGCTAAATTTTTTTGCAAAATGATTACCAATCATCATTCGACCAATTATAACAATAGCTATAATTAAAAAAAATATTATTATTATAGATGTAATTTTAGTTGATCTTTTCATAATTTAAAATTTTCCGTATTCACTCCATGAACCGTCATAAATTTTAGGCATATATTTATTATTTATTAAGGAATAAGCAAGAGCCAAAACTGAAGCAGTAACACCAGAACCACAGGTAAATGTAATGTTATTATCAAGTTCACACTTAGTTAGTTTAAATTTTTCAAGAATTTTTTTTCTATTAATAAATGTATGGTCTTCATTGATAAGATCAGAAAAGGGGAGACAAAAAGAATTTTTTATAGAGCCACTTCTTAACCCTTTTCTTAGTTCTGGGACTTTTCCCTCGAATCTTTCTCTACTTCTTGCATCAATAACATTAAACTTATTAAAATTAATATTTTCCTCAATTTGTTTTTTATCTTTTACTAATTCTTTTTTTTCATTAGCTATGTAATTAGAGCTAATAGTATTTGTTAAATTATTTACTGTAGGTTTTTTTTCATTCATCCATTTCTTTAATCCACCATCTAGCACATGAACTAAACTTGGATCATGTCCAAAGTAAATAAAATTATACCAACATCTGCAAGAACTTATTACATCAGAATTATCATAAATTATTATTTGGTCCTCATTTCCAATTCCCATATATGATACAATTTTTTCCCAAGATTTAATATCAGTTAACATGTGAGGTAAATCAGTATCTGTTTTAGAATTTTTATCTAGGTCTAAAAATATTGCATTCTGAATATGTAGTTCTTGATATTCTTCAAAACCATTTCTTTTTGTTTGGGGCATGTGCCATGAACAATCAATAATTTTTACTTTATCTAAATTTTTTTCTAACCAATTTGTATCGACCAATGGCATATTATCTTTTTTCTAAATATCTCTGATGGTATTCTTCTGCTGGGCAGTAATTTTTTAATAAAGAGGATTTTGTTACAACTTTCCCAGATAAACTTGAATTTATTTTTTCTATTGTATTTTTTGAAATTTCTTTTTGTTTATCATTTAAATAAAATATTTCACTTCTGTATTGTGTTCCAAAATCTGGTCCTTGTGAATTTAGAGTTGTAGGGTCATGAATTTCAAAAAAAAAGTCTAAAATTTTTTCATAAGATATAATTTCAGGATCAAAGTCTAATTTAACAACTTCTACATGATTTGTATTACCAGTACATACTTCTCTATAAGTAGTTTCCTTGCTGTCACCACCACAATAACCCACTTCAGTTTTGATAACTCCTTCAAGTTTACTAAACTTAATTTCTGGCCCCCAAAAACACCCCAAACCTAAAACTGCTATTTCCATTGCTTATCCTTTAATTTAATCTACAAATTATTCTTATGCTTACTAAAAATCAATCAGGCTTTTTGTACATGTTTATGTCGGTATGTGCATTTTCTTTTATGGATTTAATAGTTAAATGGTCTGAACATTATCCTTTAGGTCAGGTACTATTTTTCAGAGGTTTTTTTGGAGTAGTTATCTACTTTTTTATAATGCCAAAAGATAGGATTAAAAATTTTTATCTCACAAAAAGGGCAGGTTTACATTTTTTAAGATGCTTATTTGGATTGATAGCTTTAATTGCAATATTTATTGCACTAAGAAACTTGCCATTAGCCACAGTAGTTAGCATTTCTTTTGCTGCTCCTATATTTACTACAATTTTTTCAATTTTTTTTTTAAGTGAGAAAGTTGGATTTTATAGATGGCTCGCTGTATCGATCGGTTTTATTGGAATTATTATAATAACCGAACCTGGTTTTGGTGCCTTAAATATATATTATATCTTTCCGATTATTTTCTGTTTAGGTTTATCTTATGTTGCTATCGCCATAAGGCAGCTATCTACAACAGAACCAGTTTGGCTTATAGCTCTTAACTTTTCAATAGTTATTACCTTAGCAAGTTTATTTACAATTCCTTTTGGCTGGGTTATGCCAAGTGTCCAAGATTTAGTTTTATTATGTATGATTGGATTTTTAGGAGGTTTTGCAAATTTATGGTTAAGTCAATCTTTTAAGTTATCTGAAGTTTCTCTTGTATCACCATTAAAATATTTAGCATTAGTTTTTGGAATAATTTTTGGATATTTAATTTGGGACGAAATCCCTACGATAAAAACATTGCTTGGTGCATTACTGGTTGTAGCCTCTTCTTTAATTATTCTTAGAAGAGAAATTTATCACAAAAAAGAAATACCATCTACTACTAGACATGAGTAAAAAACCAAAATATTGGAATACTGCAAAGAAATATTTATCTAATAAAGATAAAGTGATGTCTTCATTAATTAATAAATATAAATCTCCATCAGAAGCTGTGCTTACTTCTAGAAAAGATATATTTTTTTCACTATGTAAAAGTATTATTGGACAACAGATTAGTGTTGCTGCAGCTAATTCTGTTTTTTTAAGATTTAAAAAAAAATGTAAAAATAAGATTAATGTAAAAGTAGTTTATAAACTTTCTTCTTCTCAACTTAAAAGCTGTGGATTAAGTAGACAAAAAGTAAAAGGAATAAAAAGTTTAGCAAAGCAAATATTAGACAAATCATTTAATCCTAGATTAATTCCTAAAATGTCTGACGAAGAAGCTATTATTTATTTATCTCAACTAAGACAGATTGGAAGATGGTCAGCCGAAATGATATTATTGTTTACTTATAATCGTTCAAATATTTGGCCTATACAAGACATTGGTCTTTTAAGAGCAATTTCAAAAAATTATAAAAAGAAATATTCACCACACGAATCTTATGTGAGGTTATTAAACAAAAGATTTTCTCCTTATTGCTCAGTAGCAACTTGGTATTTGTGGAGAAGTATAGACCCAGAACCTATTCAGTACTAAAACCTTGAATAATTTGTAGGTTTCTATCAGTAGTATCTTTGGCCAGTGCCCAGCCTTTTTGGTATTCTTCCGAATTATGACATTTTATTGCACTTTCATAATCTGGAAATTCCCAAATTACTGTTCTTGAAAAATTTTCTCCTTCGAGACATTCATACTCGCCACCTCTAACAAGGGGCCTTCCTCCAAAACTTTTAATAATAGGAGTTACCTTAGCAGAGTAATTTTTTAAATTATCCTTACTATCAATTTTTTTATATAAAGCTATCCAATATCCTTTCATTTATTGATCAATCCAATCCTTAAATTTTTCTTTATTTTTTTGAATATAAGTGGGTAATTTATTTATTTCAAATTTTTTAAGGTCACTTCCATTACCAATTTTACTAACAGTTTTATCTACTTTCAAGTCATATATAGCTTTTTTATTTTTTATAATTTTATCTATTTCCTCAATAGAAAGTGGTTGTTGATCAAATTCTCTATGATGCAAATAAGATTTAAATTTATGCTCAATTTCTTTAGCAGTTTTTATATTTGTAAAATGCCACCCACCAGCATCGATATATTTTATACTTTTATATTTATTTTTAGAAAAAATAATATCAATTCTGTAAAATGAATATTTGCGATCCTTTATATTTCTTAACCACTGAGGGTTAAGTAAATTTTTTTTTCTACAACCTTTTGTACCAGTCCACACTAAATTAGGTAAATACAAATTAAATTTATAATAAAACATGTCTTGTTTAAATAAGACTATCTTTTCATTAATTTTATCAAAATTTATATCTAATAAATTTGGAATTTCATCAACATCAGATATTAATATCATATCATCTTGCTGCGCGAATCTTAATCCTTTTTCAATATGATTTCTCTGTCCATTTTCCCTATAAATTGCATTAAGAATATATTTTCTTGATTTTTCATTTTCAGTATCGTCAGGATGAACTGTTTCAATTTGTTCTGGTTCTTGCTCATAAATTAAATAGATAATTTTATCTTTGAATTTTTCAAATTTTTTATGATTGAATTTTAAATCTCTAAGTTCACCTTTATGAGTAAATTTGCTTTCTACTATTACAAAATAATCAACAAATTTATTTAAGGTATTAAGCCTTACATCTAATACCATCTCTTCATCAAAATACATAAAGCAATCAAATATTTTCATAATTTTTTAGTCTTTTATATTTTCATTTATATGATAAAAAATTTTATGGCTGATAAATTAATTATCACTTTTGATGAGTATACAAAAATTGTTGAAAAACTAGCAATAGAAATTCATAAAAATTATAAGCCTACTGTTTTGGTGGGAATTATGAGAGGTGCCGCACCCATACTTGATATTCTCTCTAGAGTTTTAAAGTTACCAATCGCGTATATTGTTATTCAAAGCTATTCTGGAGCTGGAATGGAGGACAAACAAGGTCAATTGATGTTTGCCAGAGAAATTAGTTCTTTAGCTGAAAATAAAGATTTTGATAGAGTTTTATTAGTAGATGACCTTTCTGATACAGGATTAACTTTGAATAAAAGTATTGAATGGCTGAAAAATTATGAACCAACAAAGAAATTTATAAATGAAGTTAAAACAGCATGCTTGTGGAAAAAAAAATCATCAACATTTGAGCCTGATTTTTGTCCTGTAAAACTTGATTCAGATCCGTGGATTGTACAGCCAACCGAACACTATGAAGAATTATCTATAGAAGAAATAATTAATAGAAATAAATAGGGCTGGATATATACCAGCCCTAAAAATTAATTTTTAAGCAACCACAAAACTTATAAGACTAAGTATTGCAATCACCCATATTGCTGGTGAAGTACTTGAAAACTTACCAGTAAATAATCTAATTAAAGCATAAGAAATAAATGCTAAAGCAATACCATTACTAATACTATAAGTAAAAGGCATGGCAATCATTGCAAGTACGGCTGGCCCAGCTTCTGCTATATCATCCCATTCTATATCCGATATGTTTCGAACAAATAAAGTGGAAATATAAATTAGTGCTGCAGCATCAACTTCTTTTGGTAGAGATGTTGCAAGGTCACCAAAAAATAAACATAGCAAGAATAGTATACCTATTACAAGTGAGGTCATTCCCGTTCTTCCACCCGCTTTAATACCTGTTCCACTTTCTATATAAGTTGTGACAGTTGTAGTACCTAGCATGGAACCTGCAACAGTAGATACACTGTCTGACAACATAGCTTTATCGATATCTTGTACATTTCCTTTGCTATCAACTTTTCCCGCAACATTAGCTACTGAAGTTAAAGTTCCAGCTGTATCAAAGAAATCAACAAAAAATAAAGTAAAAACAATTGTTGCCATTGATGCACTCATAGCAGCACCAAAATCAAAGACAAATAAATGAGTCATTGGTTTTATTCCACTAACAGCACCTCTGAATTCAGCCCAACCACTTAGCCAAGCAATGACACTGAATACAAGTATTCCAATGATAATGTTCCCTTTAATTTTCATTTTTTCCATTACAATCATTGAAATGAAAGCACCAGCCCCACAAAGTAATAATGGATTTGAAACATCTCCTAATTTAAAAATTGTTGCATTTCCAGAAGGAACTTGAAGACCCATTAAATTAAATCCAATCACAGCCAAAAACAATCCTATCCCAGCACCAATTCCAAGTTTTAAACTTTTTGGAATAGAATTTATTAACCATGCTCTGATTGGAGTTAATGAAATAATTAAGAATAACACACCAGCAACAAATACCGCACCGAGTGCCTCTGCTGGGCTGTAACCTAATGTTCCACAGACAAAATATGCAACAAATGCATTAATTCCCATTCCTGGTGCAAGACCTACAGGCCAGGTTTTTGCGTAAAAAGCTGCAATAAAGCATGCTATTGCGGCTGCAATCGCTGTAGCAGTAAAAACTCCACCGAAGTCAAAACCACCTTCACTAAGTATTAATGGATTTAAAAACATGATATAAGCCATTGTTAAAAATGTTGTTACACCGGCAATTACTTCTGTTTTAAAATCCGTCTTATGTTCTTTATAGTTAAAATATTTTTCTAACATTGACCCTCCTAAGATTAGATTCTGTATTATTAGATTCTCACAGAAAATACTCCTAAAAACACAGTGTTATCAACATAATTCAACTAATAAGTTTATATTTGTGCCACATTTCACATGTTAAAATCAGAATATGGATAAAGTGAGATTTATTTTATTAGGCTTTTTTCTTTTAATTCTAGCATCTGGATGTCAAACTATTAAGCAAAAAACAGATGCGATTGTTGAAAAAGAAAACAATAAACTAAGCCAGTATATTGGTAAAACTTCTAGTAACTTGCAAATGGATTTAGGTAAACCTGATGAAGATTTTAAAAACGAAAAAGGTAACACAGAGCTAGTTTATAATTCAAAAAAATATCTAGTGACGTGTGAAAGAAGATTTGAAGTTGACTCTAATTTTATAGTTATTGGTTTTGTATCAAACGGATGTTTTTAACGTCTGTGGGGAAAAATCCCCACAAGCAAGGTGAATACTTATTTAATTTCAATAAGTTTTTTCTTCTTATATTCGGGCACAATTCTTTCACATGCTATTGTCAAAAGACCATCTTTTAACTCAGCACCATTTACCCTCACATCCTCTGCAATTGTAAATGATCTCGCAAATTGTCTTTGTGAAATACCTTTGTGAATAATTTCACCATTATTAGATTTTTCATCTGATTTATTAATCTGCTTAGTTCTTACAGTTAATAAATTATCTTCAAACTCAACTTCAACATCGTTTTTATTAAAACCAGCTAAAGCAACTTCAATGGCATAGTTGTCTTTACCAGTTTTTCTGATGTTATAAGGTGGGTAATTAGACTGCATGGTTAATCCTCCGTTACCTAACATATTTTCAAATTGGTCAAACATATCGTCAAATCCAATTGAAAATGGCCTTAGAGTGTTAAATATAGATAGATCCCTACTTGACATAGTTTCCTCCTTTATTAGCAAGGTTAATTTAATAAGTCCCATCAGGCGACTTGAGAATATATTTATGAACTATATTAAAAATTTCAAGATGTAATTACTAAATTTTTTTTGCAATCTTTAATGCAAATGCGTAATCAAGTGCAATTTCTTCGATAGCACCATCTCGCCCGGATTTACCACCATGACCGGCATTCATCTCAGTTTTTAAAAGTAATAAATTATTGTCAGTTTTATAATCTCTAAGTTTAGCAGTAAACTTAGCAGGTTCATCAAACAACACCCTATTATCACTCAAACTAGTTGTAATCAGCATATGAGGATAATCCATTTTTTTTATATTATTATAAGGAGCATAAGAATAAATATAATCAAAGTGATCTTTGTTTTCTTTTGCATTTCCAAACTCATCAAACTCACCAACTGTTAAAGGCAAAGAATGATCTAAATTAGTTGTTAAAGAGTCCACAAAAGGAACCGCCATTATTATTCCCAGAAATAATTCTGATGCTTGATTAACAACTGCCCCCATAAGAAGACCTCCAGCAGAACCACCCATTCCAATTATTTTATTTTTTGAGGTATATTTTTTTTCAATTAAATATTTTGCTGATGCAATATAATCCTTAAAAGTATTCTTTTTATTAAGTAGTTTTCCCTCTTTCCACCACTTCATACCTCTTTCCATTCCTCCTCTAATATGAGCCGTGACCCAGATAATATCTCTATTTATTAAACTTAATTTAGTAGTAGAAAAACTTGGACTCATTGAACTTCCATATGAGCCATAACCATAAAGCAACAAATGTGCACTTCCATCAAGTTTAGTATCTTTATGCCTTGTAATTGTAAGAGGCACCAACCTTCCATCATGAGTCTCACAATCGACTCTTTCAACAATATAATTATCAGGGTTATGTCCAGAAGGAACCTCTTCTTCCTTTACCAGCTTTTTTTCTTTTGATCTTAAATTATAAGAATAAGTTTTTCCAGAAGTTTTAGGAGATGAATAACCCAAATAAACATTGTCTGTATTTCTATCTCTTTGAGCCAAGGACAAACCAGGAACAAAAACTTTTTCATCTGAAAAAATTAATTCTTCCTCTATTTGAGTTGTAATATTTCTTACAAATAATTTATCTAAAGCATTTGAAGTTTCAAATCTTATTATCCAATCATTTAAAAATGTTAGTCCACCAATTAAAACCTCTTCTTTTGAAGGTATAAATATTTTCCAGTCTGGTTTTTCTAAATTGTCAGCAACATCAATTTTAAAGTCTTCAGCATTTTCATTTGTGTGGTTATAAAATTTTCCATTCCAAGAATTAACAGAATAAAGTATTCCTTTCTGTCTTTCTTTTATTAATTTAGGTTTTGGTTCTTTTTCATCAACACTAAAGTAATATTGTTCAGAGGTATTATGGTCAGAGGTGTTAATAAAAAAATATTTGTCATCTGAACTTAGACTAATTCCAACTGTAAAAGCTTCACTTTTTTCTTCAAAAATTATCTTATCATCTTTAGTATTTGTTCCTAATTTATGTCTATAAATTTTTCTCGGTCTATGATTTTCATCTAACTTTGAATAAAAAATATATTTATCATCCAAACTAAAAGTTATGCTTCCTGATGTTTCTTTAATTTTTTCAGTAACTAATTTTTTAGTTTTAATATCTCTGATATATATTGTGTAGTACTCAGAACCTTTGGTATCTAGAGAATAACTTAAATATTTATCATCGAAGCTAACTTCAATATCACCAACACCAAAATATTCTACATTGAGTTTTTCTTTTTCTTCATCACCATTCCAAATTTCTTCAACATCTTTAGTGCCAATTTTTTTTCTTAATTTAATGGAATAGTTTCCATTCACAGTTGTTTTTGTCCAATATTCATAATCAAAATCTTTAAATGGGATAGATTCATCATCTAATTTTATTCTACCTTTGATTTCATCAAATAGTTCTTTTTGAATATTTTTAGTATCTGTTAAATGAAAGTCAGTATAGGAATTTTCTTCTTCTAGGTATTTTCTTACCTCGAGATTTAATTTTTTACTATCTTTTAAAACCTCCAAAATATCATCTTGATGTATCCAGCTATAATTATCTTCCCAACTAGTATTATGGTATGTTTTTATTTCTGATTTTTTTTTAAGTTGTGGTATTTTCATGAGAACAAAATAAATATATGAATATAATCATTTATACACTAGTTATTTTTGGAATTATTTACTTTTTACTAAGATTATTTTCCAACATATCATCTAACAAAATATCTAAACATTTAAGGAAAATAATTTTTATTGGATCAATAATTTTAGCTGTAATACTAGCTGTAGGAGGAAAGTTTTTATTAAGTATACCTCTAACTTTATTAGGCTTAGCTATAGTCAAACTAAAAGGATTGTCAATTTTTCAATTAATTGGTTTATTTCGTTTAATTCAAACACTTAGAAGATCAGGAAGATTTTCATTTCACCAGAACAAAAATAACAAAAACTCTTCAACATTATCTTTAGAAGAGGCTTATAAAATTTTAAACCTTGATATAAACAAACGGGTTACAAAAGATGATATTAATAAAGCTTATATCAAGATACAAAAAAGAATTCATCCAGATATTTCACCTGAAACTGCGAGACTCTCAGTGATAGTAAATGAGGCAAAAGAAACTATATTAAAAAATATTTCTTAATTTAAAATTTTATCAAATTGTACAAAAATTTTACTTGCACTAATTCTATTTTTTCCAAGAGTATTATGGTTTACGGTTGTTTCACCATCAGGTAAAATGGGGAACATGTTAGAGCTATAATTTCCATATAATAGAGGAGTGTCAGCCATTAAAACAATTGTTTTAATGTTTACACCTGAAGAGAGATGACTAAAACTAGAGTCATTACAAATTGAAACATCACAATTTTTTATTATTGGCAATATTTCATATAGACTCAAATCATCTAAAGCATAACACTTATCTTTATATTTAGTATTAAGTATTTCTTTTAAAATTTTTTGCTCTTCTTCATTTTTTCCTGTGGCTAAAAAAAACTTACACTCATATTTTTGAGTAACTAAATTCATAAACTCAATAAAAATTTTAGCAGGAATTCTTTTAGTTGGTCCAGACCCACCTATACCCAATAGAATATTTTTTTCATTTTTATTGATTTTGTATTTTATTTTCGCATTTTCTATAGATCTATGATTTAATGGAACTCTTGGATCACTTACTACATCAATATCTAACTTTTGTTTTATAAACTCTTTTGCAGTGTTAGTTATATGTTGATTTTTTTTTGTAAATAGTGGGTATTGATAAATATCTTTAATTCTAGCAACTCTTGCAATTAAATTAAATCTGAGAGATGAATTGAATATAAAAATTTTATCGAAATTATATCTTTTTAGATCTTTTATAAGATTATATGACCCAATAATTCCATCATGGCGTCTATTTTTAAATTTATTATCACGATCTAAAATAATGATTTCATGAATATTTGTACTGTTTTCTAAAAATTGTGTAGCTTTTGTACTTTCTTTTACAAGGATACTTACTGGTACACCAAACTTTTTAGCTATTGCCTCAATATAAGGTAAAAAGATTACCATATCACCAATACCCATTCTATTTTGTACTATTAAAATTTTCATTTTTTGTTTTATAATCTTTACTAAATTTAAATTTTATATAAGTTTTTAACATGAGTAAAATTAAAGGCATTTATGCGGCATCAATGTCATTATTTAATAAGGACTTAAGCCTAAATATTGAAAAAACTATTAGACATGCAGAAGAATTAATTGACCAAGGTTGTCATGGAGTTGCTATTTTTGGAAGCACAGGACAGGCTCAACTTATATCTGTAGGAGAAAAAATTAGCCTCTTAAATCAATTATCAAAAAGCCAATATAAAGATAAATATTTAATTGGAACTGGCCTAAATTCATTAAACGAAACTATTAATTTGATGAGTATAGCCTCATCTTTAAATTTTAATAATTTTTTAATTATGCCCCCTGCTTATTATAAATATGGTGATAAAGATGTGATTGAGTTTTATTCAAAAGTGGTTGAAGCAGCGCCAGAGAGTAAAATTATTTTATATAATTTTGAAAAACTGTGTGGTTATAAATTTAGCATTGAATGTGTTGTAGAACTTGTTAAAAAATTTCCCAACCAAATAGTAGGAGTGAAAGATAGCTCATATAATCTTTATGAGAATTTAAAAATAGATAACTTTTCTATTTTGCCAGGAGCTGAATCAAAATTATTAAAAGGTTTAGAGTTAGGGTGTACTGGAATTATTACTGCAACCTGTAATGTAACCGCAAGTTTATCAAGAAAAGTTTATAATGACTTTATTGGTAAAAAAGAACAAACTACAAATGAAATGCTATGTAATGTCAGAAATACTTTTGAAAAATTTAATCTAATATCTGGATTGCACTCTTTTATGTCTGATAAAGATGAAATTTACAAAAATGTTCTACCACCAGTCAGGCTTTTAAGTGAAAAAGATAAACATAAACTAATAGAAGAACTTAATAAATTAAATTTTACGTTGGGATCTTTAAGGGCAGCATAAATGCAATTAGCAAGGTTTTTGAATAATACATTTAAAAATGATGGTTTTATTTTAGTTGATGCTGATTCAAAAAAATACATTATAGGTTCTCCTAAACAAAAAATACCAATTACACTTAAAATTTTAAATAAAAAACTTCATTACAAGTTACTGTTTCGTCCAGATCTATATTTTGGAGAAGCTTATTCTGACGGAGATGTTATCATTGAAAATGGAACACTAACTGATTTTTTAGATTTAGCTCTTATGAATATTGGAAGAGGAGAGTTAAATTTTTTTAGTCAATTTTTAAATAAATTGAGTGGCTCATATAGATATTTGACAAATTTTAATTTTATAAAAAAATCTAAAATGAATGTTGCTCATCATTATGATCTTTCAGATGAATTATATGATTTATTTCTAGACTCAAAAAAACAATATTCATGTGCGTATTTTAAAAATAAAGATGATACTTTAGAAGATGCTCAAAATTACAAAATACAACATATTATTAAAAAATTAAATATACAACCAAATCAAAAAATTCTTGATATTGGTTGTGGATGGGGATCATTAGCCTTCGATATTGCGAAGAGTAAAAATTGTGAAGTGACAGGAATAACCTTATCAGAAAATCAATTTGCTTATTGTGTAAAAAAATCCAAAGAACTTAACTTAGAAAATCAAGTTACATTTAAACTAATAGATTACCGCGAATTAGATGAAAAATTTGATAGGATAGTGAGTGTTGGAATGTTTGAGCACGTAGGAAGAAAGTTTTATAAAAAATTTTTTAAACAAATAGAAAAATTGCTAAATAATGATGGTGTTTCTTTAATACACACTATAGGCTCTGTTAATCCACCAAGGGACCCTCATCCATGGGTAACAAAGTATATTTTTCCAGGAGGTTATACACCAAGCTTAAGCGAGGTAACTACACCAATAGAAAAAGCAGGGTTAATAGTATCGGATATTGAGGTACTCAAACTACATTATTCTCACACATTAAGACACTGGAAGGAAAACTGTATAAAAAATAGAGAAAAAATTGTTGAAATGTTTGATGAAAAATTTTTCAGAATGTGGGAATTTTACCTTGCAGGGTGTGAAATTGCTTTCAAATGGGGCGATCAGGTTGTGTATCAATTTCAATTAACAAAAAATTATACATCTACACCTATCACAAGAGACTATATTTATTAGTAATATATTGATAAATCATAACTTCTTTAAAGTATGAAAAAAATAAAAAAAAAGCCAGCTAAAAAAGTACCTGTTAGAAAAAAGCCAGCTAAAAAAGTACCTGTTAGAAAAAAGCCAGCTAAAAAAGTACCTGTTAGAAAAAAGCCAGCTAAAAAAGTACCTGTTAGAAAAAAGCCAGCTAAAAAAGTACCTGTTAGAAAAAAGCCAGCTAAAAAAGTACCTGTTAGAAAAAAGCCAGCTAAAAAAGTACCTGTTAGAAAAAAGCCAGCTAAAAAAGTACCTGTTAGAAAAAAGCCAGCTAAAAAAGTACCTGTTAGAAAAAAGCCAGCTAAAAAAGTACCTGTTAGAAAAAGAGAAAGCTTATTATTAAGAATAGTTGCGCTTCAACATTCTTTGAAACCAGAATTTAATTTTAAGATTAATTTTAGTTTAGAAAAATATATTAAAGTTTTTTTTGATATTTTTGCTAACAAAATAATTGAATATAAAATATTAAAAGAAGATGAGTCAAGAAGACGAAAATTAGAAAAAATTGAAAGAAAAGAAAAAGAAAAAATTATAGCTTATAAGCAAAAAATAAAAGAAGAAGAATTTCAAACAAAGCTTAAAGAGAAAAACTTAAAGGAAGAAGTTAGAATAGAAAAAGAAAGAACAAGAGATATTAAATTATTTTTACGCAAGGAACAAGCACTAGTAAGAATTGAACAAGCAGAAAGACAAAAACAATTTCTCAAACAACTAAAATTAGAAAAGCAAATTGAAAAATTTAGAATAAGAGAAATTAAAGAATTAGAAAAAATTGAAAAAATATCATTAAAAGAAAAAAGAGATGATTATGCAGGTCTTCAGGCAAGAATAGAAAAATTAAAAGACAAATACAGGATAATTAGAAATCAAAAAATTAAGGAAAGAGTTGAAGCATTAGGAGTAAACATTATAGGTGATGAAGATAGAGAAACTTTATTACAAAAAGAAAAAGAATATAAAATAGCAAGGCAAAAAATAGAGTTATCTCTTGAAAGTTTTTACAGAAGTGCGAGTAGTTTAGTATTTCAGCTTAATAAACGTCACATCACAAGACATATGTCAATTTTTAGATGTATTGATCAAAGGTTTGAGACAGGTGAAATCTTTATTAGATGGGACGAAGCCCCAGATGAGGAGTGGTTGTTATTAATTTATATAAAAGATAATTCTCCAGATAAGGGAATAGTTATTGAAGATAAGTCTAATCCAGAAAAAAATTCTTCTTATGAGTTTAGGTCTAATGAAATATTTAAAGCTTCTGATCTAATGGTTGATTCATTAACACAATTAATTTCAAGAAAAAGAGCTAAAAAAAATTAAGTTAAACACTTTCTTCTTTAATTAATTTTTCAATTTCGGGTATTAATTCACGACTTTTAAAAGATGGGTAAAACTCTAAAGCTTTTTCAATACTTTTAATTGCTTTTTCATATTTTTGAAGTTTTATAAAAATTCTTGCTTGTCCTGATAATGCCCCAAAATGTCTAGGCTCTATACTTAAAACTTTATCGATATCATCTAAAGAATTTGTAAATTTATTCATTAAAAAATATACAGTTGCTCTTTTATTCCAACCCTCTGACCATTGCGGGTCAGTAAGTATTATATTATCAAAAACTTTTAATGCATAATTATAATCACCATATTGCATAAGCTCTGTCCCAAATTCTAATTTTTCAGTTAATCTAATATCATTAGGGTGTTCAATCCAAACAGACCAAATCTTTTTTTCTAATATTTCAGCTTTATTTGAGTCATCGATCTTAACAAGTCTATCAAAAAGTTTATCTAGAATATTTTTTTGAGCCGATTGCGCAGAAATAAAAAAATTATTTATTAATATAAATAATATGAACGTTTTAAAAATCTTCATGATAAAAATATAATTTAATTAATAGTAGGCCTCAATAAGAAAAAATTTATTTAGAAAGTTGTTTTTTATTTTTTAAATATAGAAAGAAAGCAATAACTTCATAAAAAAATGAAAATAAAGTAAAAATTATTGGTAACTTAAAAAAAGAGTACAGAAATTTATATTTTGGAATTTTTTTCCAAACAAGTAAAAAAGCTTCAGCCCCTCCAAATACTCGTCCACCTTCTTCCACGTGCAGTCTCCTTAAAAGAGTTTTCTTATCTTTTGAGGTTTTTTTTTCTGCAGCTAAATTATTTGTAATATCTACCCACTCAATTTCTTTTATTTTTTGCTTTTTATAGAGATTTATTTCAGCTCTACAGATACCACAGGACTCATTGTAATAAACTTTCATAAATTATTTTCTGTAAAATTATTAAAAATCAACTAGTTTGTACATGTGCTAATTACAACAGTTGATAAAAACCAAATAAATACTAGCTTATTCGTATGAGTGATTTTTTTTCTAAAACAGATTTAAGCAGAAAAGATGCTGAAGACATTATTTCTGAAACCTTAAATAAGTGTGAGGATGGTGAGCTTTATTTAGAAAATTCAAAAAGTGAATCCATTGTTTTGGATGATGATAAGATTAAAAGTTCTACTTATAGCTCTGACTTAGGTTATGGTTTAAGAGCTGTAACAGGAGAAGTCGTTGCATACTCTCACTCAAATGAAATTTCTAAAAATTCATTAAAACAATCAGCTAATAATTTAAGGTCAACACTCAAATCAAAAAATGGTGTTTACAATCATGAAATTCCAAAAACAAATGATAAATTTTATAAAAGCGTCAATCCTATAGATGAAAAATCACTTCAATCTAAATTAGAAATTTTAAAAGAAGTTAATAGTTATACCAGAGCAAAAGGAGGGATTGTTCAACAAGTTACAGCTAGTTTTGCTGGAGAGCATAAGTCTGTAGAAATTATTAGATCAGGCGGTGAGGTGCTAACAGATGTTAGACCTTTAATTCGTTTTAATGTTTCAGTAATGTTAGAGAAAGATGGAAAGAAAGAAACGGGAGTTTATGGAATTGGTGGAAGACAATCATATGATGAATATCTAAAAGATGATAATTGGAAAAAAGTTTGTGATGAAGCATTTAGAATTGCCTCGGTAAATTTAGAAAGCAAACCTGCACCGGCTGGAGAAATGAAAGTCGTGTTAGGACCAGGATGGCCAGCAATACTTATTCATGAAGCTATAGGACATGGTTTAGAGGGAGACTTTAATAGAAAAAAAACATCTGCTTTCCATAATTTAATGGGACAAAGAGTTGCAAGTGAGGGTGTTACCATTGTGGATGATGGAACTCTTCATAACAGAAGGGGAAGCTTGACAATTGATGATGAAGGTACACCCACAGAAAAAACTGTTTTAATTGAAAACGGTATTTTAAAAAACTTTATGCAAGACCGTTTGAATGCAAGATTAATGAATACTAGATCTACAGGAAGTGGAAGAAGAGAAAACTATAAACATATTGTTCTTCCAAGAATGAGAAACACAATGATGTTAAATGGAAAATATTCTCAAGAAGAAATGATTAAATCAGTTGTTAAAGGAATATTTGCAGTAAGTTTCGGTGGTGGTCAGGTAGATATTACTTCTGGAAAATTTGTATTTAATTGCACAGAAGCTTATGAAATCATAAATGGCAAAATAGGCGCTCCTATTAAAGGAGCAACATTGATTGGTGATGGTCCATCGATCTTAAAAGAAGTTTCATTAGTTGGAAATAATATGATGCTTGATCCTGGCATTGGAACCTGTGGAAAAGCAGGACAAGGTGTGCCAGTTGGTGTGGCCCAACCCTCAATTTTAATTGATAAAATGACTGTTGGTGGAACTCAATTATAAATTATATGGTTAAAGATCAAGATTACTTAAAAAAAACAGCCTCTTTTTGTATAGATTTAGCAAAGAAATTAGGTGCAACAGATGCGACAGCAGTAGTTGCACATTCAATTTCTGAAACAGTTAATTTTAGAAATAAAAAACTAGATGAGTCTGATAGGTCAGATAGTTTGGGGGTTGGTTTAGAAATTTATATTGGTAAAAAGAAATCTGGTATTACATCATCAAATCTTAATGAGGATAATATTAAAACTTTAATAGAGAGATGTATTGAAACAACAAAAATTACACCAGAAGATGAATTTAATTCTCTACCAGATCAAGATTTGTTGGCAAAGACAATTAATGATTTAGATTTATACGATGATGATCATATAGAAAATAATGAAAAAATTGAATACTTAAAAGAGGTTGAGGAAGCTGCACTTGAAAAGAAAGAAATTACTAATACAGAAACAGGTTTTACAGAATCTAAATCTAACTTTATATTAGCAAGCAGTGATGGTTTTTTAAATGGATATAAATCTTCTTCTTTTTCTGCATCATGTGTTGCTGTAGCAAAAGACTCTAATGACAATATGGAAAGAGATTATGAATTTACAAGTACTTGCCACTTACATGATATGCTTAGACCAAATCAAATTGGATTATTGGCAGCTAAAAAAACAGTTCAAAAATTGAATCCACAAAAAATAGAAAGTGAAAAAATAAGTATCATTTTTGATAGAAGAATTTCAAAAGGTATATTAAGTGCTTTTGCAAGTGCAATAACAGCGTCATCTATAGCGAGAGGTACTTCATTTCTAAAAGATAAAATTAATGAAGAAATATTTTCAACTTCAATAAATATTTATGACAAGCCTGATATAGTTAAAGGATTAGGTTCAAGATACTTTGACAGTGAGGGAGTTAAAACTAAAGAATTAAAATTAGTAGATCAAGGCGTCTTAAAACATTACCTCGTTGACACTTATTATGGAAAAAAATTGAATTTAAAATCAAATGGTAGAAGTGGAGGAACAAGTAATTTATTTTTTGAAAAAGGATCCATCACATACAAAGATCTTTTAAAATTAAACCCAAGAACCCTTTATGTTACGGAAACTATTGGTCATGGAAGTAATTTGGTTACAGGAGATTATTCAGTTGGAGCCAATGGGTTCATGGTGGAAAATGGAGTATTTAAATATCCTGTAAGTGAAATTACTATAGCTGGGAATTTTAAGGATATATTTAAGAACATAACATTAGCAGATGATCTAGAGTTTAAATACTCAACGA
The DNA here is from genome assembly GCF_047720265.1 of Candidatus Pelagibacter sp. Uisw_134_02. GTDB lineage: Bacteria > Pseudomonadota > Alphaproteobacteria > Pelagibacterales > Pelagibacteraceae > Pelagibacter. Next base: position 1,076,480 of record NZ_CP159813.1, on the reverse strand, counting down.
ATGCTCCAACAATGCTCATAGAAGGTATGGTTGTTGCTGGAAAATGAAGGACTTTTGTATTATTGGTTCAGGCATTTCTGGCGCAACAATTGCAAATATCCTCAGTAAAAAATATTCATTAGACGTTTATGATAAAGCAAGAGGCGTAGGTGGAAGATCATCAAACAAAAAGTTTAATAAAAATGAAAGCTTTGATCATGGTGTTCAATATATATCCCCGAAAAGTATTCAATTTAAAAAATTTATAAAAAATTTAATTACTAAAAAGATAGTTAAAAAATGGCAAGGGAAACATATATTTTTAAATACAGATAAAAAAGAAAATAAAAAACATATTAAGATAATTGGTAAAAAAGGAAATAATGCAATTAGTAAATATTTATTAAAAGATATTAATTGTAATTTTAATAGTGAGGTTATTAAAATTTTTAATAAGAATAAGTTTTGGGAAATATCTTTTTCAGATGGATCAACAAAATTGTATAAATCTTTAATATTAACATGTCCATTCCCTCAATTAAAAAAACTTTCAAAAAAATATATTAAACATTCGTTTATTGATAAAAAAATTAAGATGGATGCAAATATAACTGTCATGATGGTTACAAAAAAAAACAAACATAATATTAGTAGCTTTTTTTTTAATGATAAAATTTTAGGTTGGGCTGGAAATGAAAATAGTAAAATGCGCTTTAAGAGTACAAATGACCTTTGGACTCTACAAAGTACTTATTCATGGGCAAATAAAAGAATTAATAAAAATCGAGAAAATAGAAAATTAAACACAAAAACTATGATTGAACAGTTTTTCAAGCTTACAGGTATAAAAAAAACTAAAGTTTTATTTTCATTAAATCATGGCTGGAAATATTCATCAAACTCAAAACCCTTAAGAATTAAAAGTTATTGGAATTCTTCTTTAAATCTTGGTGTTTGTGCAGATTGGTTTGTTGGACCTAGATTAGAATCTGGATGGATAAGTGCTACCGATCTCTTTAAAAAAATAAATAAATAATCTTATTCATAATTCTTAACCTTATATTCCCAATTTCCTAAGTGCGAATAAGCAACTTTTAGGATTAAAGAATTTTTTTTATCAAACCATATGTCAAAATTAAGCCTTTTATCTTTTGGCAAGGACATATCTTTTGAGGTTAATTTGAAATGATCTACTTCATAATTTTTGCCATAAACCTCAATTTTTTCTTTACCAATGAAAGTCACTACTTGTTTTTTGATACTACCTGATACTGGGCTAATTTGACTATCAGTTTGTAAAATTTTGTGGCTCCACCAATTTCCAATTACACTATCTGCTGATGCCTCACCATTATAAGAAGATCCCTGAATATCAAATTTATCTGTTTTTTCATTAAACTCTAAATTTACATATTTTTTTTTATCGTTTTGAAGAGTTTTAGAATTAAAAGAAATCAATTTATCTTTAATATATTTTTCCTCTCCATATCCTTCAATTTCAAAAATTGTTGCTCCAAATAACTTTACTGTAATTTTAATTTGATTTGTAACAGTTGTGTTATCTCCATCCTTTTTAAAAAAATAGTAATTATAACCAATAACTTCACCATCTCTTAAAACCTCCATTTCAATTTTATTAAATTTATTATAATGTGCCATGTGAGCATTGGAGCTAAACGAATATGTTAAAAAAAATATTAAGATAAAAAAATTTTTCATAAAGTGTTAACAATAATAGACTTTAAATTTAAAAGAAGTAGTTTATTGAAAAAAAATGTTTTTAAAAATTAAAAATATCCCTAAAGCATCTTGGAGTTCAGAAAAACCATTAAATCTTAAACCAAAATTTTCAACTTTCTTTTTTCTGTGTCTTGGATTGACTTTGTTTGGTTTGGGTGAAGGCTTGCTAATAGTCTCTTTTGCTGGAGCTTCACCATGGTCTGTTCTTGCACAAGGCATTTCATTGAATATTAATCTTTCTATTGGAATAATAACCATCCTTGTAAGTATTGTTGTTTTAATTTTTTGGATGCCATTAAATCAAAAACCTGGAATTGGAACAATTTTAAATGCAATAATTATTGGTTTAATGATTGATATTTGTATTAAGTATGTCCCAGCACCTGAAAATTATATTTATCAAATACTTTTGGCTATTGTAGCAGTTCTTACAGTAGGACTTGGTGGAGGTATTTATCTCGTCGCTAACTTAGGAGCTGGACCAAGAGATGGGCTAATGGTGGGTTTACAGAAAAAAACAAATTTACCAATCGCAGCTGTTAGAGGATCTCTTGAAATTACAGTAATGTCTATTGGTTGGTATCTAGGAGGAACTGTTGGAATTGGAACTTTATTATTTGCTTTTGGAATTGGACCGGCTGTTGCTTTAGGACTATTTGCAGTTGATAAGTCTTTTAATTAAAGAGGTGTTCCAGATTTTTCATTTTTTTTTCGATCATTAGGATTGAGAATTGCCTTTCTTAATCTAAGAGATTTAGGTGTAATCTCTAACGCCTCATCAGTGTTTAACATACTTAATTGTTCAGCAATTGACATTTGTCTAACTGGAGTAAGTACAACATTTTCATCTGTACCTTGAGTTCTCATGTTTGTTAATTGTTTACCCTTCATAACGTTGATAATCATATCACCAGGTTTAGGAGCTAAACCCACAATCATTCCTTCATAAACAGGGTCATTATGAGTTACAAACATCTCACCTCTGGCCTGAAGATTAAATATTGCAAATGCTACAGCTTTACCAGTAGCCATCGAAATTAAAGCACCATTTTTTCTTCCATCCATTTCACCTTCGAATTTTCCGTAACCATGGAATATTCTATTAATAACTCCAGTTCCTTTTGTTAGAGTTAAGAACCTACTTGTGTAACCCATCAAACCTCTAGTTGGTGCATGAAATATTAATCTCTTTTTATCTTTTCCAGTATCTTTAAGGTCAAGCAATTTACCTTTTCTTCTGTTCATTGAATCAATTATTTTAGAAGAAAACTCTTCATCTAAATCAACTGTAATTTCTTCAATTGGTTCTAGTTTATTTCCATTTTTATCTTGTTGGTATAAAACTTTTGGAGGACTAACTGTCATTTCAAAACCTTCACGTCTCATTTGTGTAAGTAAAATTTCAAGCATTAATTCTCCTCGTCCACTAATTATGAATGAATCTACATTAGCATTTTGAGAAAAAGTAATTCCAACATTGTTTTGTGCTTCCAAAACTAATCTATCTCTAATTTGAGTACTTGTTAGTTTTTTACCTTCAGTCCCTGCAAGAGGTGAACTGTTTACACTAACAGTTATAGACATAGTAGGTGGATCAATTGGTGTTGCAGGAATGGGATCATTTACCTCGGGGTCACAAATAGTATCTGCCACGTTAGCTTTTTCTAGTCCAGCAATTATAACAATGTCTCCAGCTTCACCAATTTCAATTGGTACTTTTTTTGTTCCTTCATATCTAAAAATTTTTGTTAATTTACCTTCGTCTATCTTCTCTCCTTTAAGATTTATTGCTTTAATAGATTGGTTAGCTTTTGCAGTACCTTGTGATATTCTGCCAACCAAACTTCTTCCTAAAAAACTGTCTGCATATAATAGCGTTGATAGCATTGCAAAAGGTTTTGTTTTATCAAGGTCTGCAGGTTTAACATGTTCTATAATTAAATCTAACAATGGATGAAGGTTTTCTCTTGGGCCATCAACTTCTTTACTAGCCCACCCAGACCTTCCACTTGCATATAAAACAGGAAAATCTAATTGTTCTTCATTTGCATCTAAGCTTACGAATAAATCAAATGTTTCATCCAAAACTTCATTAGCTCTTTGGTCTGCTTTATCTAATTTATTAATTACAACAATTGGTTTTAATCCTTGTTTTAGAGCTTTAGCTAGTACGAATTTTGTTTGTGGCATTACACCCTCAGCAGAATCAATAAGCAATAATGCTCCATCAGCCATACTTAAAACACGCTCAACCTCAGCTGCAAAGTCTCTGTGTCCAGGTGTATCTATTATATTAACTCTTGAACCTTGCCAATCGATTGAAGCAGGTTTAGCTAAAATAGTAATTCCTCTTTCTTTTTCTAATTCACCAGAGTCCATTAGTCTTTCATCCACAACTTCATTTTCTCTAAATGAGCCACTTTGTTTCATTAAATTATCAATCATGGTTGTCTTACCATGGTCGACGTGTGCTATAATTGTGATGTTTCGAATATTGTTACTCATAATTTGAGGCTCTTATACATTAATTGAGTCATTTGAAAACTTAAAAAAAGCTATTATTTATTCACTAAGTAAGCTCTACTAAAGCAATTAGCTTCTTGTGATTGTTAAAAAAACATATAGATATCGCTATATAAATTAGATGTATTAAGAGATTATAAGCATATCTCCTTTAATTATAAAAAATCTAAATATTTAAATGGAAAATTTTAAATTACTAAAAATAGAAGATTCGTTAAAAAATTCATTACAAAAAATGAAGTTTACGAAACCTACCCCAATTCAAAGTATGGCAATACCAGTAGCTTTAGAAGGGAAAGATGTTTTAGGAACCGCTCAAACAGGAACTGGAAAAACTTTAGCATTCAGTATTCCTTTAATTAATAAATTAATATTAGACAAAAATGCATTCGCACTAGTTATGTGTCCAACAAGAGAGCTTGCAACTCAAGTAATGACTGCAATCAAGAGTATTATTAGTGATAAAATTAATATCAAAACTGCTTTGTTAATTGGTGGAGAGGCAATGCAAAAACAACTTAGACAACTAGGTAATAGATCTAGAATAATAGTTGGAACACCAGGAAGAATTAATGATCACTTAAAAAGGAAAAGTTTAAATTTATCAGCTACTAAATACTTGGTATTGGATGAAACAGATAGAATGTTAGATATGGGTTTTACCCCTCAAATAGAGTTAATACTAAAATTTATTCCAAAAGATCATCAAACTTTATTATTTTCAGCAACATTACCACAAAATATTGTTCGAATTTCAGATAGGTATTTAAATAAACCTGAGAGGATTTCCACAGGATCAACTTCAATTCCTATAGCAAAAATCAAACAAGAAACCCTTCAAGTTTTTAAAGAAAATAAATATGATGAATTGGTAAATCAATTTATAACTAGAAAAGGATCGATATTGGTTTTTGTTAAAACTAAAAGAAGTGCTGATAAAATAGTTAAAAGACTTAAAGAAGAAGGTCATTCAGCCGACGCTATTCATGGAGATCTTCGTCAAAGCAAAAGAGATCGTGTAATTAATTCATTCAGAAAAGGTCTTAAGAGAATACTAATTGCAACAGATGTTGCTGCAAGAGGATTAGATATTCCTCTAATTCAACATGTAATAAATTATGACTTACCACAAGTACCAGAAGATTATGTACACAGAATTGGAAGAACTGCTAGAGCAGGAACAGAAGGTTCAGCTTTAACTTTTTTAACCCCTGATGATAGATCTATGTGGAATGAGATTAGTAAATTAATAGACCCTAATTTTAAACCTGCACTACGTGGAGCAAAAGGAAATTCAAGAAATGGAAGAAAAGAAAAACCCCCGTATAATAAAAAAAGAAAGTTCAGAGATGAAAAAAAATCTTTTAGTAAAGGAAGATCTGATAGACCATCAAGAGATGGTGAAAGAAAAAGCTTTGGCTATAAGGGGAAATCTAGTTTTGGAGACAAACCAAAATCTTTTAGTAAAGAAAGATCTGATAGACCATCAAGAGATGGTGAAAGAAAAAGCTTTGGCTATAAGGGGAAATCTAGTTTTGGAGACAAACCAAAATCTTTTAGTAAAGAAAGATCTGATAGACCATCAAGAGATGGTGAAAGAAAAAGCTTTGGCTATAAGGGGAAATCTAGTTTTGGAGACAAACCAAAATCTTTTAGTAAAGAAAGATCTGATAGACCATCAAGAGATGGTGAAAGAAAAAGCTTTGGCTATAAGGGGAAATCTAGTTTTGGAGACAAACCAAAATCTTTTAGTAAAGGAAGATCTGATAGACCATCAAGAGATGGTGAAAGAAAAAGCTTTGACTATAAGGGGAAATCTAGTTTCACTAAAAAAAAAAAAACAAAACCAACTGGTTTTACAAATAATCCAAAATACTTTGGAAAAAAAACATCTGAAGGCTCATCAACCAGTGGAGAAAAAAAAAGTTCTAGCTTTGATGGAAAGAAGAGGTTTAAAAGTAGAAGTGATAGACCTAAAAGTTTTACCTTCAAAAAACATAGTCAAAAAAGAATTAAAGTCTAAGATTTTTTAGATTTCTCTTTTTTATTTTTTCTCTTTTCTTTCAGTGTTAATTTTGGTTTTTTAGAAACACTTGAATCTTTAAATGATTTTCCACTGTATCTTTTTGACATAGTTTTATCTTATAGTAGACTATAGACTTTTTTACATTAAATGATGAAATTTTTTTTCAAAATAGAAAACAATCAATTGAAATTTACTTAATTAGTAATGATTTATAATCTAATTTCAAAAAATACAACAAAGCTCTCTAAGCATGAAATAAAGGATATATGCAAGTTAAAAGAGGAACAATGGAAACATGGTATTAAATCTCAAATAGACTATTTCAATAAAAACATAAAAAAAAGAGATGTTCATAATTTATTTTTTATAAATTCAAAACTTGCTGGATACACACTATTAAGAAAAAGAAGTTGTTTAATAAACAAAACAAAAAAAAAATATTTTTTATTCGATACACTTATAATAAAAAAAAAATTTAGAAATAATAATAAATCAATATTATTAATGAATTTCAATAATGAAATTATTAAACAACATAAGATGATTTCTTTTTTAATTTGTAACAATAATTTAATAAAATTTTATAAAAAATTTGATTGGGTCCATATAAAAAAAAATGATTTATTAATTTTAGATTACTCTTTTGATTCTAATGGTATGGTTTTTAATTATGGAAATTTAAAAAGAAATAAAACAAAATATTTATTTTATATAAATAAATAATATTTAAAATTTATCTTAAATATCAAAACTAAAAAAATAAAAAATTATACTTTGGGGATTTTAAACTTTCTATGCTTTCATTTATATACTCTGAGCATTAATAATTACTTATATAAGAAATCCCAAGGCACTAAATGACTATTATTTCAAATCTGAATTCTATTTTGTTGAACTCATTTTTTTTCGTTTTTTATTTAAAAAGTGAAAATCTTGATACATTTTATCTGGAAGTAAACCTGCTAAAATGTATCTTTTTAAGTTTTTAAAGTTTGGAATTTTATTGTTTTCTTTATTGGTTCTGTCTTTAATTTTTTTACATATAGTTTCTCTTTCTTTCTTACTACCAAAAAAATATAAATCATGTGAGTGAATATTATAAAAAAAAAAATATTCTTTAAAAATTTTCTTAATGTCAAAGTTGTTAAAAAAATGTTTTTTTGTGAGATTTAAATAATAGTCATCGCTAGTTCCAGGAGAATCAGCACTACCTGATCTTGAGGTGCCATGTTCAATTCTTCCTCTGGAAGCAATTGTTAATATTATAAAACCTTGATCTGTAGTATTTTTAATCATTTCACTAAAAATTTTTTTCCAATTTACAGCGTGTTCAAAGCATTCACCTGAAACTATTATATCAAACTTGTAATTAAATTTATGAATATCTTCACCATTCATTACAACATCGACACCTGGCCCTTTAATTAGGTCTATACCAATATAGTTATGATCTTTAAGATATTTTCTTATCTTTTGTGAAGGCCCAACCTGATGACTTCCAATCTCTAATACATTCAGTTTAGCATATTTCTCTTCAACTAAGATATTTTCTAAACAGTTGTAGATAAAATTTTGCTGATCTAAATGGGGCATTAAATTAAGATACAATTTACACTCAGACATTGCAAAAACATTTTTAAAATTACTAAAAATTAAAATAAAAAAACCCCCCCAACAACCCTCTTGAAACTTCACTGCACATTTATAGTACAGACATAAAAAAAGGGCAGTAAAAACTGCCCTTTTACAAATTTATTTAGAAAGCGTGGGATTACATTCCCATGCCACCCATACCGCCCATGCCGCCCATTCCACCAGGCATTCCACCAGGCATTCCACCAGCACTAGCATCTTTATCGTCTGGTTTGTCTGCAATCATGGCTTCAGTAGTTACAAGCAATCCAGCAATTGAAGCTGCATCTTGTAAAGCTGTTCTTACAACTTTAACAGGATCGATGATACCTTTTGTAAACATATCAACGTACTCTTCATTCTGAGCATCGTAACCTTGGTTCTTTTTATTTTGTTCCAGTAGTTTTCCAACTACAACTGAACCATCAACTCCAGCATTTAAAGTTATTTGTCTAATAGGAGATTGTAAAGCTTTAGCCACTAACGTAACTCCAGCTTTTTGATCATCTCCTTTAACTTTAAGTGTAGTTAGACTTTGTGAAGCGTATAAAAGAGCACAACCACCACCAACTACTATTCCTTCTTCAGCAGCAGCTCTAGTTGCGTTAAGAGCATCTTCAACTCTATCTTTTCTTTCTTTAACTTCTACTTCAGTTGCACCACCAACTTTGATTACAGCAACTCCACCAGCAAGTTTTGCTAGTCTTTCTTGAAGTTTTTCCCTGTCATAATCAGAAGTGGTTTCACCTACTTGTTGTTTGATTTGAGTACATCTAGCTTCAATTTCAGATTTTTTACCACTGCCGCTAATAATTGTACTATTATCTTTATCAACTTTAACTCTCTTACAAGATCCAAGATCTGTAAGTTTAACATTTTCAAGTTTAACTCCAATGTCTTCAGAAATAACCTGACCCCCAGTTAAAATTGCAATATCATCAAGCATTGATTTTCTTCTATCACCAAAACCAGGTGCTTTAACTGCAACAACTTTTAAACCACCTCTAAGTTTATTTACAACAAGAGTTGCAAGAGCTTCGCCCTCAACATCTTCAGAAATAATCATTAGTGGTCTACCAGCTTGTACAACAGCTTCTAAAAGTGGAACCATTGGTTGCAAATTAGTTAATTTCTTTTCATGTAATAAGATAAAAGGATTTTCTAAATCTGTAGTCATTTTATCAGCATTAGTGATAAAGTATGGTGATAAATAACCCCTATCAAACTGCATACCCTCAACAACGTCCAACTCAGTTTCTACTCCCTTAGCTTCTTCAACAGTAATAACACCTTCATTGCCAACTTTTTGCATAGCTTTTGCAATCATGTTGCCAATTTCTTTATCACCATTAGCTGAAATAGTTCCCACTTGAGCAATTTCATCAGTATCTTTTACTTTTTTTGCTGAAGCAATTAAGCTTGCTTTAACATGATCTACTGCTGCATCTATTCCTCTTTTAACATCCATAGGGTTCATGCCAGCTGTTACATATTTTACACCTTCTTTAACAATTGCTTGCGCTAGAATAGTTGCTGTAGTTGTTCCATCACCAGCTTCTTCATTTGTTTTGCTAGCAACTTCCTTAACCATTTGAGCACCCATGTTTTCAAATTTATCTTCAAGATCAATTTCCTTAGCGACAGTAACACCATCTTTAGTAATTCTTGGTGCACCATAAGATTTGTCGATAACAACATTTCTACCTTTTGGTCCAAGGGTAACCTTTACTGTGTTAGCAAGGATATCAACACCTTTTATCATTGCTGCTCTTGCCTCAGAGTCGAATTTTACAATTTTTGCCATTTTATTTTCTCCTTTAAATTAAATTATTTGCCAGAAATACCCATAATGTCAGACTCTTTCATTATGCTGTATTCTTTGCCATTGATTTTGATTTCAGTTCCTGACCATTTGCCAAAAAGAACTTTATCTCCAACTTTCACATCCATTGGAATTAGTTTTCCATCTTCAGTTTTTGCCCCACCACCAACAGCAATAACTTTACCTTCTTGAGGTTTTTCTTGAGCTGTATCGGGGATAATTATTCCTCCAGCAGTTTTTTCACTACTGTTTAAAACTTCTATCAAAACTCTATCGTGTAACGGTTTAAATTTCATAAATTCTCCTTTTATTATGCGACTCATATAGCTATTAGGCTAACTATTTCAAGAGATGTTAAAAAAAATATGTGGTACAAAAAACCAGAGAAATTGTGTTTTTTATAAGTTATACCTCCCATAATGACTAAGAATTTAGATAATGATGGATTAAGATCGATTGTTGAGAATTATGATATTTTTTATATCGATTTATGGGGCGTTGTTCACAATGGAATAACTCCTCATAAAAAGGCAATTGAAGCTTTAGAAGAAATCACCAAAGCAAACAAAAACTACGTTCTCTTAACCAATGCACCAAGACCAAATAGTTCTGTAAATTTGTTTCTTGAAAAAATGGGAATGAAAAAAGAAATTAGGAAAAAAGTGTATTCATCTGGAGAAGCATCATTGGTTTACTTGAAAAAAAACTTTTTAAATGAAAAGTTTTTTCATTTAGGACCACCTCGAGATTTTGATTTATTTTTAAATTTTACAAAGAATAAAACAATTGATATTAAAGAAAGCTCTTATTTACTATGTACAGGCTTATTTGAAGAGCAGGGTGAAGATTTAAATTATTACAAAGAGTTATTCAAAGATCATATTAATAAGAAAATGATATGTACTAATCCAGATTTAATTGTTGATAAAGGTGAAAAAAGAGAACTATGCGCAGGGTCTGTTGCACTAGTTTTTGAAAAAATGGGAGGAGAAGTTGTTTATTTTGGCAAACCATTTCCTGAAGTTTATAATCAGGCAATTAATAATGAGGGAAAAAGAGTTTTGTCTATTGGTGATAATTTAAATACTGATATTAAAGGAGCCAATCTTTTAAATTTTAATTCTTTAATTATATCAAATGGTGTTCATAAAGATGAAATTAAAAAAGAAGGCATAGATCTGGTTTCAAAAAAATATGAAGTTATCGTAAACTTTATTCAAACAGAATTAAAGTGGTAAATTATGAAGCTATATAAAAACTTTAATATTTCAAAAAATCATAAAAAATCAATTATCCTGATTGGTAATTTTGATGGTGTTCATTTAGGTCATCAAAAATTATTTAAATTAGCAAATACTTATAAAAAAAAATTTAATCTAAAAATTGGAGTTTTAACATTTGAGCCTATGCCTAAAATGTTTTTTAATAAAAACTTTAAAAACTTTAGGATTTTAAATATAAATCAAAAAAAAATAATTTTAAATCATTTAGGGGTTGATTTTATAATTACTAAAAAATTTGATAAAAAATTTTCTAAAATTAAATCTGATTTTTTTATTAAAGAAATTTTATCAAAAAAATTAGAAGCTCAATACATATTTGTTAGTAATAACTTTAGATTTGGAAATAAAAGAGAGGGAGATGTTAGGCAACTAATAAAAAATGAAGAAAATTATTATTACAAAATAGTAAAACCACAACCACTAATCTTAAATAAAAAAGTTATCTCTTCAACGTATATTCGTTCTCTTCTAGAAAAAGGACAATTAAAAAAAACTAACAAATTATTATTTCGAAATTGGTCAATTGAAGGAATTGTTCAAAAGGGAAGACAGCAAGGAAAAAAAATTGGTTTTCCAACCTGCAATATTGATATTAAAGATTACGTGATCGCAATGCCTGGAGTGTATGCCGTTAAAGTAAAACAAAAAAACTCCAATAAATCACTAAAAGCGATTGCCAATCTTGGTTATAGACCAACTTTTAATCAAAAAAAAATTTTATTAGAGGTGCATATTTTTAATTTTTCTGGAAATCTTTATAATAAGTATTTATCAGTAGAGTTCACAAAATTTATAAGAAAAGAGAAAAAATTCAAAAACGTTGATCAATTAAAAAAACAAATTCAAAGTGACTTAAAAGTTGCTAAAAGAAATTAAAATGAGTAAAGAAAATATAAATTTACCTAAAACAGCTTTCCCCATGAAAGCAAACTTACAAAATAAAGAACCAGAAATTTTAGAATATTGGAAAAAAATTGATCTTTATAAAGAGTTGAGAAAATCTAATAAGGGTAAAGAGAAGTTTATACTTCATGATGGCCCACCATATGCAAATGGCAACATCCACATGGGTACGGCTTTAAATAAAATTTTGAAAGATATTATCGTTAAATTTCATCAAATGGATGGTAAAGATTCTGTATATGTTCCAGGGTGGGATTGTCATGGTCTACCCATTGAATGGAAAATTGAAGAACAATACAAAAAAAATAAAAAAAATAAAAATGAAGTTCCAATAACAGAATTTAGAAAAGAATGTAGAGAGTTTGCTGAAAAATGGATTGGAGTTCATAAAACACAATTTAAAAGATTAGGTGTTGTTGGAGATTGGGATAATTATTATGCAACAATGAGCTTTGAGGCAGAAGCTCAAATCGTAAGAGAATTAGGAAAATTTTTAAAAGAAGGAAGTCTTTATAGAGGATTCAAGCCTGTTCTTTGGTCAACTGTAGAAAAAACTGCTTTAGCAGATGCTGAAGTTGAGTATCAAGATCATAAATCAGATACAATTTATACAGCCTTTCCAGTTAAAAAAACAAATATAAAAGAATTAGAAAATAGTGAAGTTGTTATATGGACAACTACTCCATGGACTATACCTGCAAATAAAGCATTAGCTTATAATGAGGCCTTAGATTATTTAATAATTGAATTAAGTGATGAGGGAGATTTTAAGAATAAAAAAATAGTAGTTGCAGAAGCTCTACTAGAGTCTGTTATCAAAGATTGTGACATCAAAAGTTATAAAGAAATAAAAAAATTTAAGGGTAAAGATTTTAAAGATACAATCTGTAGTCACCCTTTTTTAGAGCTTGGTTATGATTATGATATCCCAATGCTTGAAGCAAGATTTGTTACAACAGAACAGGGAACGGGCATTGTTCATTGCGCACCAAGTCATGGTCCTGATGATTTTAATCTTTGTTTAAAGCATGGGATAAAAGCTATAGAGACTGTTGATGGTGATGGTAAATATACTAAAAATCTTGCTTTATTTGAGGGAACTCATATTTTTAAAGCAAACCCAATTATTATTGAAAAATTAAAAGAACAAAAAAAATTATTATCTAATGGAGAGCTAGTTCATTCATATCCGCATTCATGGAGATCAAAAGCACCTCTTGTTCATAGAGCAACTCCGCAATGGTTTATTTCAATGGAAAGCCATGGCTTGAGAAAAAAAGCGTTAAAAGCTCTTGATGAAACTAAGTTTTACCCAGACAAAGGTAGAGAAAGAATAAAAGCAATGATTGAAACAAGACCAGACTGGTGTGTTTCAAGACAGAGAGTTTGGGGAGTACCACTTCCAATATTTGTTAATAAAACTACTAAAGAAATTTTAGTAGATGACAATGTAAATGAGAATATTGCAAACATTTATGAAAAAGAAGGTTCTGATTGTTGGTTTTCTGATAATCCTCAAAGATTTTTAGGGGATAAATATAAAGCAGAAGATTACGAAAAAATAAGTGATATTGTTGAAGTTTGGTTTGATAGTGGGTGTACGCATGCATTTGTTTTGGAAAAAAGAGAAGATCTCCAATGGCCAGCATCAATGTATTTAGAAGGATCCGATCAACATAGAGGCTGGTTTCATTCTTCACTACTAGAATCTTGTGGAACAAGAGGTAGGGCACCTTATGAGTCTATATTATCTCACGGATTTGTTGTTGATGGCAAAGGCCTTAAGATGTCCAAATCTTTAGGCAATGTAATAGCTCCAGAAGATATTTTAAAAAAATATGGAGCAGATATTTTAAGAATATGGGTTGCCTCATCTAATTATGCTGAAGATTTAAGAATTGATTATTCAATTTTAGAACAACATGCAGACTCTTATCGAAAAATTAGAAACACATTCAGATACTTGCTGGGAAATTTAAATGATGATTTTAAAAAAATTGATATTGAAAAATTAGATTTAGATCAATTTCCTGAATTAGAACAATACATGCTTCATAGAGTACATGAGTTAAATAAAAATTTTAAAAATTATTTTGCATCTTATGATTTTCACAATCTTTACAAAGAATTATTAAATTTTTGCACAGTTGATCTATCAGCATTTTATTTTGATATTAGAAAAGATGCTTTGTACTGCGATGCAAGGGATTCGAATAGAAGAAAAAGTTGTATAATTGTTTTAAATATAATTCTCGAAGCCTTAATCAAGTGGTTTGCACCAATTTTATCTTTTACTACAGATGAAATTTACATATTAATAAGTAAAAATAAAAAAAGTATACATTTAGAAGAATTTATGAAATTTCCAGATTCATTTAAAAATGAGTCTCTCAACAATAAATGGATTGAGTTAAAAAAAATTAGAGATATTTGTAACATTAGTATTGAAACAAAAAGAGCAAGTAAAGAAATAGGTTCAAGCCTAGAAGCAAACTTAATTATTAATTTGAGTCAAGATTTACTTAAAATTTCAAAGAATATTGACTTTTCTGAATTATGTATAACATCTCATGCTATGGTACAAAGCTCAAATACTGAGGATGTGACAGCTGAAACTACTAAAGCTCAAGGTAATAAATGTCCAGTGTGCTGGAAAATTAGCAAAGAAAAATGTGCAAGACATTCTAATTAAACAAAAGAAATAATGAATAAAACTGGATTTAAAAATTTTTCATTAAACATGATAATTTTAATTATAATTTTTTTTGCTGATCGTTTAAGCAAGATATATATTTTAAAAATAGTAGAATTAGAGAACTCAGTAGATATATATATTACTTCATATTTAAACTTATATTTAATTTGGAACAAGGGAATAGCTTTTGGTTTACTTTCCATAAATGAGAACATAATTTACAGTATAATCACATGTTTAATTGGCATTATTATTTTAATCATTTTATTAACAATGTGGAAAAATGATAATATACAAAGATATTTTTTAGCATTAATTGCTGGTGGGGCATTAGGCAATTTATATGACAGAATTGTCTATACTGCAGTACCAGATTTTATCGATTTTCATTTTTATGGATTTCATTGGTTTGTTTTTAATGTTGCTGATATATTTATAACAGTAGGAGTAGTATGCCTTATTCTTGATGAAGTTTTTTTTAATAGTATAAGGAATGATAAAAATGTTTAAAATTATATCTAGCTTATTTATAGTCTTAATTACCCTTACAGCCTGTCAAAATGTAAAGGATGGTTTAACTGGACAGAAAAAGAAAAATACAGATGAATTTTTAGTAAAAAAAAAAAGTCCATTAGTTTTGCCCCCAGATTTTGATCAATTACCTGTGCCAAAAAAAACAAAAGATAATAGTGCTATCGAAGAAGAAAATGATTTAAAAAAAATCTTAACACAAGATAAATCTAAAATAGATACTGCATCCAAAAACGAACCCTCTAATGATTCATTGGAGAAAAGTATAATAGAAAAAATCAAAAGTAATTAATGTTCAAAAAAAACATTATTTTTGAAAACTATAAGTTTAAAAAAAAAATAAATAAAGTTACAAAAGACCTTCAAGAATTATTAAAAAAACAGCCTCTACTTTTTAAGACTTTAAAACCTTCATATCAATATAGTTATTCAAAAAAAATACTTTCAAAGTATAAAAAATTTTCTAATATCAGGATAATTGGTATGGGTGGTTCAATTCTTGGAACAGAAGCTATACATGATTTTTTAAAACAAAAAATAAAAAAAAAATTAATTTTTATAAATAATTTAAATAATAATAAAGATTATTTTCAAAATAAAAATATTAATTTGAATTTAATTATTTCAAAATCAGGGAATACTTTAGAGACCATAGTTAATGCAAACACTTTTATTAAAGCAAAAGATAAAAATATCTTTATAACAGAATCTAAAGATAGTTATTTAGCAAATTTAGCAAAAAAACTTAAGTCTGAGATATTTGAACATAAAAATTATGTAGGAGGCAGATATTCTGTTTTATCAGAAGTAGGAATGTTGCCAGTAGAATTAATGAATTTAAACGAAAATAAATTTAAACAATTTAACAACCTTATTAAAGATAAAGTTTTTATCAATAATTTGATTAACAATGTATCAGCAACTCTAAATTTGATTGGAGAAAAAAAATATACTTCAGTAATTTTGAATTACGATCAACAATCTGATAATTTATTTAAGTGGTATCAGCAATTAATAGCAGAAAGTTTGGGAAAAAAATCAAAAGGGATATTACCAATTGTTTCCTCTATGCCAAAAGATAATCATAGTTTAATGCAACTATACTTGGATGGACCAAAAAAAAGTTTTTACACTTTTTTTAATGTATTTGAAAATAATACCATAAAAATTAAGAATAATAAGATTCTTAACAGTCATAAATTTTTAAAAAATCAATCTGTTGAAAAAATAAAGCAAGCACAAATGTTGGCTACTGAAAAAGTTTTTTTGTCAAAAAAAATGCCATTTAGAAGCTTTAGAGTGTTAAAGAGAAATGAGCAGTCATTAGGTGAATTATTTTGTTTTTTTATATTAGAAACTATTTTGCTTGGAAGAGCTTTAAACGTGAACCCTTTTGACCAACCCTCAGTGGAGTTAATAAAAAAAGAAACTCATAAAATTTTAGGTTAGTGTATTGCCAAAAATAATTTTTGAAATGCCATATTTTTTATCTATCACAATATTAAATTTATCAGGAAATATATCCTCTTCTCTCTTATGTCTGTGAATTATTATAATACCCTGATCTTTTAATAATTTTAACTTAATTATTATATTCAAAAGGTTTAATAAATTTTTTTCTTTATAGGGAGGATCCATAAAAATAATATCAAATTTATTATTAAGTTTTTTTAAGGTATTTTCAGCAAAAATATCTTTTTCTATAACACATGATGTGTCTTGTTGTTTTAGATTATTGATATTTTTTTTTAGAATGGTTAATGCATCTTCATAACTCTCTAAAAATGTAACATTTGCAGCCCCTCTTGATAAACACTCAAGACCAAAAGATCCTACTCCTGAAAATAAGTCAAGAATATTTGAATTTTCAAGGTTTATATTTAATAATTTAGAATGTTTAATGATATTAAAAATTGATTCCTTAGTTAAATCTTTTAGAGGTCTTGTTAACTTATCTTTGGGAAGTAAGATTTTTTTACCTTTGAGGTTTCCTGAAATTATTCTCATTCATCAATTACCCTATGTCCAATATCTTTTCTAAAGAATCCATTTTTCCAATTGAGTTTGTTAATATGATTAAATATGTTATTTCTACATTCTTTAAAATTAGATGATAAACTAACAAAGTTAATTACTCTACCACCATTAGAATAAATTTTATCCTTAATTTTTTTTGTACCTGCATGGTAAATAAAATCACTTTTGTCTAAATTAAGTTTAGTGATGTTTTTAATTAATATATTTTTACTATATTTATCAGGGTAACCTTTTGAACAAAGAACAACACATAAACTCTTTTGATCATACCATTCTACATTCAAATTTTTTAATTTTTTATTGCAACAAGCTTCTATAATTTCTAGCAAATCTGTTTTTAATTTTGGTAAAATTGTTTGACACTCTGGATCTCCCATTCTGACATTGTACTCGATTAAAAATGGTTCTCTATTAACTATCATTAAGCCAGCATATAAAAAGCCTTTATAATTAGACCCCATTTCTTTTAGTGCTTTAATAGTTGGCTTTATTATTTTGTTTAGTATTTTTTCTTCAAGGTCTTTATTTATTAATCGTGAAGGAGAATATGCACCCATTCCTCCTGTGTTATCGCCTTTATCACCTTCTAAAACTCTTTTATGATCTTGTGCAGTTTCAAAGTTTTGAATTTCTTTACCATCACTAATTACAAAATAACTCATCTCTTCACCAACAAGAAATTCTTCTATTAACACATTTTTAGCTATGCCAAATTTTCCATTAAAAATTTCTTGAATTGCAATATTTGCCTTATCTTTATTTTCACAAATATAAACTCCCTTACCAGACGCAAGTCCGTCTGCCTTAACTACAAGTGGAAACTGGGTTTTATCCAAAAAAGTAATTGCTTCAGTGTAGTTTTTAAATATTCCAAATTTAGCAGTAGGAATTTTATATGTTTCACAAATTTTTTTTGTAAATATTTTTGAACCTTCAAGTTGAGAGGAAATTTTATCAGGACCAAAAATATTTATTTCAGAATCTTTAAAAAAATCTACTATTCCATCAACTAATGGTTTTTCAGGTCCAACTATAATTAAACTAATTTTGTTAAATATAGAAAATTCTTTGATTTTATTAAAATTTGAAATATCTATATCAATATTTTCAGCAAGCTCAGATGTACCTGCATTACCAGGAAAACAATAAATTTTTTTAACCTTTGGAGATTTCTTAATAGATTGGCATATAGCATGCTCTCTTCCGCCACTACCAATTATTCCAATATTCATATATTACTATATAAACTAAAAATGATTAAAAAATTAGCCAAATTAAAATATTTGCCAAATAATTTTGAAATTATAGAGCAGGGAGATCATGTAATTTGTGCTATATCAGGTCAGATCATAAGATTGGAAGAATTAAATTATTGGAATGTTGATTTGCAAGAGCCATATTATTCTTACAAGGAATCAGCTATAAAAAGAGAAAATAGTTAAAAATCAATCTTACTTCCAACGATTATGAGACCATATCCACTGATCTGGATTCTTTAAAATCATTTTTTCAAGTTGATGATTCAAATCCAATGTAATTGATTCAATCGTTTCATTATTTGAGTATTTCAAAGGATTATGAATGGTTAGTTTAAAATTAAAGTTTTTAATTCTTTCTATATAAATAGGCACAACAAGGCAGTTAAATTTTTTTACAAATTGAGCAGGAATAGTTGTAGTTAAAGCATCATGGTTAAAAAAATTAGATTTAATACCTTGTGAAACACGTTGGTCGATCATTAATGCTATAGAAGTACCATCTTTAAAATATGATAATAATTTTTTTGTACCAGATATTCCTTTTTTGACCTGATTTCTACAAATATATTTTTTTCTAATATATTCCATTACATAATTTAAAAATTTGTTATTAAGTGGTCTATAAATAGTTGCTAAATTTATCCCAGATTTTTCTATATGCATTGCCATTAACTCAAAGTTATTAAAATGGCCCGAAACAAATATTACAGGTAAATTAGTTTTTTTAATTTCTTCTAAGTTTTTTTGACCAATTATTTCGATATTTTTTTCTAGACTTAAGTTTCTAAATTTTTTTATAAAAACGTACTCAGAAAGAATTCTACCATAGTTACCCCACATTTTTTTTGAAATAGTTTTAATTTGTTTCTTTTTAAAATCTGGAAACGCTTTTAGTATGTTTAATTCTATTATTTTTTTTGATCTAAAAAAAGGCCCAAAAAAAGAAATAATCTGACAAGACACATGAGAAGATAGTTTAAAACCAAGAATCTTATAAATAAAAAAAAGAAATATGATTATTATGAATTGAGTAAAATATTTTATAAATTTCATAAAAAAGGTTTTAAGTATTCAATTAATTCATTTTGATTAATTATTTCAAGTTCTATTTTTAGAAAAGATATTATATCATTTTCTTCTTCTTTAATTTTTACATAGTCTTTTTCAGTAGTAATAATCTTGGCGTTTAAATTTTTTGCTTCGATTTTTATCTTATTAATATCATTTGAAGTATATTCATAATGATCAGGAAAAATAATTTCTTTAACTATATTTAACTTATGTTTAGTGAGAATTTCTTTAAAGTTTTCAGGATTACCAATACCTGAAAAAATTAAATACTTATCATCAATGTTAAATTCATTTATATTTGTAGGGTTATAAAAAGATTCAAAAATTTTAATTTTTTTATTATATTCTTTTATCTTAATTTTTAAATTTTCATTATTTTTTTTTAAACCATTAATAAAGATTGCATCATATTTTGAAATACTTCGTATTTTTTCTCTTAAGGGACCAGCGGGTATCAATTGGCCATTACCAATCCATTTTTTTTGATCAAAACATACAAACTTTAGATCATAATTTAATGAATGATCTTGTAAGCCATCATCAAAAATTACGACATCCATATTATTTTTTTTTGCTATTTCTAGAGCTTTTTTTCTATTTTTTAAGCAATATAGATTTGTATTTTTTTTGAGTATTATTTGTTCGTCTATTTGATCTTTGTATGATTTTTTTATTGTAGCTGTTTTTATATTTTGACTAGTAAAAATTTTATACAATTTTATTGTTAAGGGTGTTTTTGATGTACCACCCACATAAATATTACCTACACAGATTTTTTTTGGTTTATCATTTATACTTTTGATATTTTTTAGTCCTAAGAAAAAATTATTTATAATTATAGGAAGTGTTAATGGTAATAAAAGAATAGATAAAATATTAGGTTTTTTATAATCCCAAAAAATAGGTTTTTTGAATCTCATTATTTATTGATAAAAAAATTTACTTCATTGAGTGTCGAGTTTAAGATCCTGTTTCCTAATTTTTTAATTTTAAACTCTATATCTTTAAAACTTTTTTTACTATCGATTATCTTTTCAATTTTATTTGTTAATTGATTTATATTTTTAAATTTATTTGAAACATTATACTTTTTTAATAAAATATAAATTTCATCAAAATTCCATACATTTGGTCCATGTAAAATTTTACAACCATATCTTGCTGCTTCTAATGGATTTTGACCACCATGCTTAATTATTGATCCACCTAAGAAAACTATCTTACAAATTTTGAAAAATGATTTTGTTTCACCAAAAGTGTCAACTAAATATATGTCTGTATTATTATTTATATTTGTTGATGAACTGTGAGTATGCACTTTTAAATCCAACTTATTTAAATCATGTATAATTTTTTCATTTCTATGTACGTGCCTTGGTATTATGATTGTTAATAAATTTTTGTATTTTTTCTTTAGTTTTTTATGAGCTCTTGCACATAATAATTCTTCAGTTTGATGAGTACTGGAAGCACACCAAATTTTCTTTGTAGAAAAAAATTTAATTAAATTATCATTTAAAATATCTTTATATTTTATGCTCTGAGAAAATTTTAAGTTTCCAATATATTTAATTTTTTTTGCTCCAAGTGATTTTAGATATTTTTGCGATTTGATACTTGATGATAGGCAAAGATCAAACTTATGAAATATTTTTTTTGCAGTTGAAGCAAATACTTTCCATTTTTTATATGACCTGTCTGTTATTCGAGCGTTCAAAAGTATCATTGGAATTGATTTATTTTTGATATTAGTGATCATGTTTGGCCATATTTCAGAATCAATAAAAAAAGCAATCGATGGTTGCCAGTAATTCAAAAATTTTTTGCTATTATAATTTGTATCTATAGGAAAAAATTGGTGAATTGTTTTTTTTAACCGTAAATTTGATATAATACTTGAGGAGCTCAATGTATTAGAAGTGACTAGAATTTGTTTAATTTTTTTATTATTTTCAAGTTTTTCAATAAGAGGAACTATACTAAGTATTTCTCCTACGCTTGCTCCATGAAACCATATTAACTTACCTCTAATTTTTTTTTTTGTATAAAATCCAAACTTTTCTTTAAATCTTTTTGTATGTTCTTTTTTTTTTAACAATCTGATTAAGATAATTATAGGAGAAAATAATAAAACTATATTAACTAATACTCTATAGAAAAAAAACATTAAATTTTTTTAATCTGTTTTTCATAGAAATTCTTATAAACACTTGAATTTAGTAGCAATTCATCATGTGTTCCTTCACCAACAACTTTACCTGAGTCTAAAACATAAATCCTATCTGAATTTAGAATTGTAGATAGTCTATGAGCAATAACAATTGTTGTTCTATTTTTTGTTAAAAAATTTATTGCTTCTTGAATTTTATTTTCTGTTTCTGCATCTAGTGAGGATGTTGCTTCATCTAGAAGTATTATTTGACTCTTTTTAAGCATCGCACGAGCAATAGATAATCTTTGTTTCTCACCCCCAGATAATCTTGTTCCATTTTCACCAATGATTGTGTTATATTTTTTAGGAAGTTTTTTTATGAATTCATCTGCATATGAATATTTTGCAGCTTCTTTAATTTGATCTTCTGTTGCATCAATATTTGCATATGCAATATTATTTTTTATAGTGTCGTCAAATAAAGTCGTATCCTGGCTGACTAAAGAAATATTTTTTCTTAGTGAATTAATAGTGTGTTTGTATATTGACTGGTCGTCAATTTTTATGTCTCCTGAAATTACATCATAAAATCTAGGAATTAAGTTTAAGATTGTAGACTTTCCGGCACCACTGTGCCCAACAATTGAAGTCATTTTTCCACTTAGCATCTTTAGATTAACTGAATTTAGAATACTTGTTTCATTTTCTTTTTCATATTTAAAGTTAACATCTTTAAACTCAATATTTCCTTTAAAAATATTTATGTCTGGATCATTCTTATTTTCAATTAAAGCAGATTTTTCATCAATAACTGGTAATATTCTTGTAGCAGCTGACAGACCTTGGCTAATTGTTATGTTTAAAGTGGCAAGTGACCTAACAGGTTGATAAGCCAACATCATAGCGGCTAAAAATGAAAAAAAATTATTAATGTCTATTTCATTCTTTAAAACAAGTTTTCCTGAGTAAAAAATTAATATTGCTATCATTATTCCAGTTAGAGTTTCCATTATAGGAGAGGATCTCACATAAATTGTAGCAATTTTTTTTGATTTTTCTTTTACATTATTTATAAATATCTCAGCTCGATTGTTTTCATATTTTTCTTTTTGAAATATTTTAATAAGTTTATGGTTTTTAAAAAGTTCAATTAAATACGTATTAAGTATACCGGCTTTAAGCATTTGTTCTGTTGCAACTTTTCCAACTCTTTTACCTAAGGTTTTTGCAGCTAATGATGCTAAAGGAATCATTATGATTGCTATTAGTGCAAGCTTCCAATTTTGAAAAAACATCACAAAAAGCAAACCTATTAAAGTTAAACTATCTTTAAATAAATTGAGAATTGCGTTACTTATTAAGTTTGTTATGTGCCCAACATCATTTGTTAGAATTGATATAAATTTTCCAGAATGTTTTCCATCAACCAATTTAGTATCAGCAGAAATTAAATTACCTAACATATCACATTGTAAAGTCTTTCGAACTTCTTCTGCGACTCCTATCATTAAGACTTTTGCAGCATAAAGAGAAAATCCTTTTATAGTAAAAGCTACAATAATACAGATTGGTATAATCATTATTAACGTTTGATCTTTTTCAATAAATATTTTTTTAATTGCTGGATCTAAAAGATATGCAATTGCTGAAGTGCTTCCAGCAACCAATATAGCAAAAAATACTGATAACAATATTTTATTTAAATGTTTATAGGTGTAATCAAAAAAAAGTCTTTTTAAGATATCTGTTTTTTTCATTTATAATTTAAACTTTCCCGATTAGAATATTAACTAAGACAATCGCACCAAGTAAGTTATTAGCTTTAAAAATTTTTAAACTATTCTTTGGATCTGTAGAATTAAAATTACGAATTTGATATAAAAATAAATGTAATAGTGGGATCATTAAAAAAAGATAATATACCAGTTTAAATTTCATAAACAAACCTACTAAAATTAGAGACATCATTAGAACTAAATAGCATATTATCAAAAATAATTTCGGATTTTTTTTAAATTTTATAGATGTTGACTTAACTCCTATTATTTCATCATCTTTAATATCTTGATATCCATATATTGTGTCGAAACCTAGTGTCCAAAATATGGCCCCAATGTAAAGTATTATTGGGATCAGTTCTATTTGACTTGAAATACAAACCCATCCAAGAATTAAACCATAGTTAAAAGTAATACCTAAAAATAATTGAGGCCAATAAGTGAATCTCTTCATTAAAGGATAGCTAAATGCTAAAGGCATAGAACCTAATGCCAACAAAATAGTTAAAATATTAAAATTTAATAAAACTAATAATGATAAAAAACATAATAAAGTAACATAAATTATTCCACGTTTCACAGATATCTTTCCAGAGGCAATAGGTCTATTTTTTGTTCTTGAAACTTTTTTATCAAAGTCTCTATCTAAAATATCATTCATAATGCATCCAGCAGACCTCATAAGTACTGAGCCTAAAAAAAATAAAATTATATAAAAACAATATATTTGAAGATTACTGGAAAAATCATATGCAAGAGTTAACCCCCACGTACATGGCCAAAATAGAAGCATAAAACCAATTGGTTTTTTTAATCTTATTAATTCAATAAAAAGACTTAATTGTTTCATAATAATTCACTTGTAAATAACAAAGGCTAGTTTCATAATCAAACTGATTCGTATGAATATAGATTACACAGTCACAGCGCTAATGTTTCCTGCAATACCTCTATTAATGAACATTTATAGTAATAGATTTCATTCCTTGAGTAAGCTTATTAGACAGCTTCATGATGAACATGTGTATGAAAATCATATTCCTCCTGAGTGGAAAAAACAGTTTATAAATTTAAGTGGAAGAATTGTACTATTGAAGTGGACTATCATGTTTGCAGCTTTTGGCCTTTTATTTAACTTACTAACTGTATTTGCTCTCTATCTAAATGAAATTTTTGTAGCAAGGATAATTTTTGGATCTTGTTGTTTATCAATGATGGTTTCAATTTTAGTTTTTTTAAGAGAAATTCATATATCAACAAACGCGTTAAAATTGCATATGTCTGATATGGATGTTGATTTAGATTAATTAGGGACAATAACCGCAGGCCCAGTTAACAACCTTGCCTCTAATTCTTCATGAGCTTTTTTAGCATCACTAAGAGAATATTTCTTAAAAATTTCAACTTTAAATTTTCCAGATAATACAGCGTCAAAAACTTTTTTTGCAGATTCAACCAGTTCTTCTCTTGTAGCTGTATAGTGAGCAATTGATGGACGAGTAAAAAATAAACCTTTTGCATTAATATGTTTCTTAACATCAATAGTGTCAACGTAGCCTGATGCATTGCCAAAAGCTACCATCATGCCTCTGATTTTTAATGTTTCAATTGATCCATCAAACGTTTTTATACCAACACCATCATAAACAACATCAACGCTATTTTTTCCTACAATCTTTTCTACCTCTTCAACAAAATTTTTATCTGTATAATTTATTACATGATGACAGCCATTTTTTTTAGCAATAGCTTCTTTTTCTTTAGATCCAACAGTTCCAATAACTTCAGCTCCTAATGCATTAGCCCACTGACATAAAATTTGACCAACACCACCAGCTGCTGCGTGATATAAAACTTTATCACCTTTTTTAATTGGGTAAGCTCTATGTAATAAATATTCAGCAGTAATTCCTTTAAGCATAATACATGATGCAATTTCATCTGAGATACCTTCTGGAACTAAAACTAGTTTTTCTTGAGGAAATAATTGTTTTTCAGAATAACTTCCAATTGGCATTGAAGAGTGAGCAACCCTGTCACCAACTTTAAATAGATCAACTTTAGAACCAACTTCTTCAATTATCCCACACGCCTCTAGACCAATCCCACTTGGAAGAGGAATAGGGTACAAACCTGTTCGGTGATAAACATCAATATAGTTGAGACCAATTGACAAATTTTTTATAAGAACTTCATTTGGACCTGGTTTACCTATCTCAACATCTTTAATCTTTAAAACTTCAGGACCACCAAATTTTTGTATTTCAATTTTTTTCATTATTTTACAAATGTACCATTATGATAATCTTGCACTGCTTGCAAGATTTCAGCTTTAGTATTCATTACAAATGGACCACCTCTTGCAATAGGCTCACCAATTGGTTTACCAGATATTAATAAAAATTTAGCTTTAGTTAGGCTGGAAACTTTTAATTTTTCACCTCTAGTTAGAATAATTAAAGTAGAATTTTTAGCTTGGTCATGATCTTGTTCCCCAACCTTAATTTCTCCATCAATTAAATAAATTAAAGAATTATGTGTTGAAGGAAGGTTAAAATTAAACTCTTTACTTTTTTCAAGCTCCACATCAAAATAAACAGGCTCAACATTATGGCCTTTAACAGGTCCTTCTGCATTTTCAAATTTTCCAGCGATTACTTTAACTGTTTTTTCATCATCATTATGAGTGCTCATTTTATCTGCATCAATATAAATGTATTCAGGTTTGTTCATTTTTAATTTAGCAGGCATATTTACCCATAATTGAAAGCCATGGAGTTTACCTTCTGTCATTGCAGGCATTTCTGAATGAATTATTCCACCACCAGTTTTCATCCACTGAACATCCCCTGAAGACATTCTACCTTTAGCTCCAGTGCTATCTTCATGCTCAAACTCACCACTTAACATGTAAGTAACGGTTTCAATTCCTCTGTGAGGGTGGGGAGGAAAGCCTCCAATATAATCATCTTTATTTTCAGAACCAAACTCATCCAACATTAAAAAAGGATCATGATAATCTATGAGATGAGTACCAATACTTCTTTTTAATTTAACCCCAGCACCATCTGATGCTGCAACTGGTTCTATTATTTTTTCTACTTCGATTTGGCTCATATTTATGTTCGATTACCTTTAATTAAAAAATAAACTCCACCAATTAAAAGAAATATTTGCTCACTAGTAAATAGTTTTGTTGTGATGAACCAGTCTGGATGTGCAATAGCAAATATGTTGATCATCATAATAACAATCATTAATCCAGCTAGCCTTGTTAGCAAGTTTCCAAAAGGATTCTTGATAAAACCACCAATAATTAATATTAACCCTGCCACTAATTCTGATAAAGCAACCAAAGATGCTAGTACAGGTGATAAGTTAAAATATTCAATTAATCCTTGAGGAGGTAAAGGAAATTTACCCAAACCATGAATTATAAAAGCTATTCCTATTCCAAATCTAAAAAATAAAGATGCTAATGCATCTATATTTGAAAAAAAATTATTAACTTTAGTATTTAAATTCTGCATTTTATCCTTTATTTTTTGTTATGTGATCCGTCACAAAATGGTGGATTGTTAGTTTGTTTGCAAGCGCAAAAAAACATTTTTTTTGTTTCTTCAGCCTTGTATGCCAGAGGTGTAAACTCTGTTCCTTTGTGTGATCCATCACAAAAAGGTTGTTTTGCACTTTTTCCACACGAACACCAATAATATGATTTATCTTTTTCAACTTCAACAGCAATAGCACTTTCGCCTGCTCTTATTCCTTTATTCATATTTACCCTTTCAATTTGTTTGACTTGTACATAGTGCTTTGTTATCAATAATGCAATAACGCATAATAATCATACTAGTATACAAAAACATACCATGAAAAACTTAATAGATTGTCCAGCAGAAAGAGCAGTTTACTTTCTTGGAGGTAAATGGAAAATTAGAATTTTGTTTAGTTTACTCCAAAGCAAAAAAATTAGATTTGGTGAACTTAAAAAAGGATTGAAAACAATCACACAACAAATGCTATCTAAACAGCTTAAGGAGTTAGAGGCAGATGGAATAGTTATTAGAAAAGTTATTCAAATAATGCCACCAAAAGTTGAGTATTCACTCACTGAATTCGGACTTTCAGTTATGCCTATCTTAAGATCTTTTTCTGAATGGAACAAAAGAAATACACGCACCATTTCAGTAAAACTAAATAAAAATTTTGAAGAAAACAGAATTAGATAATTTCAAGTAATTGTTTTAAGTTTTTAATTTCATTTTTAGGTTTGTAATCAAGGTTATCGAAAATATTATTATTTCTGTTTACCCAAATAGAACTATAACCATAATTTCCACCACCAGAAACATCCCAAGTATTAGCACTTAAAAATGCAACTTCTTCTTTTTGTATTTTATATTTTTTAATTGGCATGTCATAAACTTTTGAGTCTGGTTTATAAATGCCAACTTTTTCAATTGAAAAAATATCATCAAATATATTATCTAGATTATTACTCTTAACTAATTCGTTAAGAAGAGAGGGTGTTCCATTTGAAAGAATACCTAATTTATAATTTTTTTCTTTTAATTTCTTTAAAACTTCAGGTACTTCAGGAAAAGGTGAGAGTACCTTATAAAGATTTAATAATTCATTTTTCATTGAAGCATCTATTTCAAATGCCTTCATTGATTTATCTAAACTGTCTTCTGTGACTTGCCAAAAGTCTTTATGTCTATTCATTAGACTTCTAAGCCAAGTATATTCAAGTTGAGTAGTTCTCCAGTAATTTGCAAAACCTTCCCACTTATCACCAATTTTATCTTTACATTTTTCTGCAGCAGAATTGACATCAAATAAAGTGCCATATGCATCAAAAATTATTGCTTTAATATTTTTCATAAATTAACTTAACATTAATGAGTAATATTAGATTATTTTTCAAAGAAAGTTTATCACTTAATTTAATCGCTAAGCTTGATAAATCACAATCTCACTATGTAAATAAAGTGATGAGAGTTAAAGTTGATGAAGCCTTCTCTTTATTTAATAGTAGTGGAGAGTGGGAAGCAAAAATTTTAAATACTTCAAAAAATATCGTTGAATTTAATATTACAAAACAATTAAGACAAAAAGAAAATATAAAAGAA
Organism: Candidatus Pelagibacter sp. Uisw_134_02; assembly: GCF_047720265.1. Classification (GTDB taxonomy): domain Bacteria; phylum Pseudomonadota; class Alphaproteobacteria; order Pelagibacterales; family Pelagibacteraceae; genus Pelagibacter. Next base: position 1,047,914 of record NZ_CP159813.1, on the reverse strand, counting down.
TTATGGTTAGCTTTTTCACCTATTAAATCAAATTACTTTAATTTTATGATTCAAAAAGCAACAGAGCTCGGTGTAACTAAATTTTTACCAATTATATTTGATAGAACGATAGTTAGAAAAATTAACAAAGAAAGATTAGAAAAAGTAATTATAGAAGCTGCTGAACAGTCTAATCGTATTAATGTTCCATCTATTGAAGAACCACAATCATTAAAAGAATTATTAAATAATGAAAAAATGGATTTAATATTTACTGATTTAAATTCTCAAAATAAAAAATTAAATTTAGCTAAATTAACTAGTAATCCAACTTGTGTAATTGTTGGTCCAGAAGGTGATTTTTCAGAGGAAGAAAGAGAGGAGATTCTTAGATTTGAGGATGTCCAGCCAATTAAGATAAATGAAAACATATTAAGGTCTGAAACTGCAGTAATATCAGCACTATCAATTGTAAATTACTCATTAAATTGATATTTTGTCGCTAAAACAAAAGTGTAATTTTTAAAAAGACACTTTATATAGAGTGTAACAAATGAAAAAATTTATATTTACAGCTTTAACTCCTATTTTTGCAACAAATGCATTAGCTGATCAACCTAAAGACTGGCAATTAGGATTCCAAAATCCAGCGTCTGATGGAATGAGAGACATTGTTAACTTTCACAATAACCTTCTACTTCCAGTAATTATTGCTATCAGTGTTTTTGTTTTATTTCTTATGATTTACACGTGCATAAGATTTAGAGAATCAAAAAATCCAGTTCCATCAAAGACCACCCATAATGTTGCTGTGGAAGTTTTGTGGACATTAATTCCATGTTTGATTCTAATAGTAATGGCTGTTCCATCTTTTAAAATTTTATACAAACAAGATACAATTCCAAAAGCAGATCTTACAGTTAAGGCTGTTGGCTATCAGTGGTACTGGGGATATGAATATCCTGATGAAAATGTTATTTTTGAGTCGTACATGATTAAAGAAGATGAATTAAAAGAAAACCAACCAAGATTACTAACAGTTGATAATGAAGTTGTTGTTCCAGTAAATAAAGTAGTTAAGGTTTTAATTACTGCAAATGATGTTTTGCATGCTTGGGCGTTACCATCTTTTGGAGTTAAGAGAGATGCGGTTCCAGGAAGAATAAATGAAACTTGGTTTAAAGCTGAAAAAGTAGGAACATATTATGGTCAATGCTCTGAGTTATGTGGAATACAACATGCTTTTATGCCGATCACAGTTAGAGTTGTAACAGATGAAGAATATGCAATATGGTTGGCAGATGCTAAAATGAAGTTTGCTAAAGAACCCCTTACAGAAAATGAATATAAAAAACTAGCGAGTAAATAAAAATGTATACACAAACAGCATCACACGACGATCATCACACACCAACTGGCTGGAAACGTTGGGCTTATTCAACTAATCATAAAGATATTGGTACAATGTATTTAATTTTTGCAATCGTTGCAGGAATTATAGGAACAGCTTTTTCAGTATTAATGAGAATTGAACTGATGCATCCTGGTGACGGAATTTTAGGTGGTAACTATCATTTATATAATGTGTTGGTTACAGGACATGGTCTAATAATGATTTTCTTTATGGTAATGCCAGCTATGATTGGTGGATTTGGTAATTGGTTCGTTCCTATTATGATTGGTGCGCCTGATATGGCTTTTCCAAGAATGAATAATATTTCGTTTTGGTTATTGCCAGCTTCATTTATTTTATTATTACTTTCAATATTTGTGGATGGCCCTCCAGGTCAACAAGGTGTTGGTGGAGGATGGACTTTATATCCACCTTTATCCTCTAAAGCTGGACAACCAGGACCTGCTATGGATTTTGCTATTTTAAGTCTACACTTAGCTGGAGCTTCTTCAATTTTAGGAGCGGTTAATTTTATTACAACAATTTTAAATATGAGAACGCCAGGTATGACTTTGCATAAAATGCCTTTATTTGCTTGGTCTGTGTTAGTTACAGCATTTTTACTATTACTATCACTACCTGTTTTAGCTGGTGCAATTACAATGCTTTTAACAGATAGAAATTTTGGAACGGCATTTTTTGATGCACAAACTGGTGGAGACCCAGTTTTATACCAACATTTATTTTGGTTCTTTGGTCATCCAGAGGTTTATATTTTAATTTTACCTGGTTTTGGAATGATAAGTCATATTGTTTCAACATTTTCTAAAAAACCTGTATTTGGATATTTAGGAATGGCTTATGCAATGGTTTCAATTGGTGTAGTTGGCTTTGTTGTTTGGGCGCACCACATGTACACAGTTGGTTTAAGCACTGACACTAAAGCATATTTTTTAGCTGCAACAATGATTATTGCCGTACCAACGGGTATTAAGATATTTTCATGGATAGCAACAATGTGGGGTGGATCAATTTCATTTAAAACTCCAATGTTGTGGGCACTAGGATTTATATTTTTATTTACAGTAGGTGGTGTAACAGGTGTTGTACTTGCAAATGCTGGTGTTGATACTGCAATGCATGATACCTATTATGTGGTTGCTCACTTTCATTATGTTTTATCTCTAGGAGCTGTATTTGCAATCTTTGCAGGATTTTATTACTGGTTTGGTAAAATGTCCGGCTATGAATATTCTGAATGGATGGGAAAATTACATTTCTGGTTAACTTTTATTGGTGTAAATTTAATATTTTTTCCACAACACTTCTTAGGTTTAGCAGGAATGCCAAGAAGATATGCTGATTATCCAGATGCTTTTGCTGGCTGGAATTATGTTTCATCAGTTGGCTCATACATAGCAGTTGCTGGTTTATTGGTATTTTTTGCTAACCTAATTTACTCTTTTTCAAAGAAAAAAGCTGCAGCGCAAAATCCTTGGGGTGAAGGAGCCACAACTTTAGAATGGACTGTGCCGTCACCACCAAATTTTCATACTTTTGAAGAATTACCAAAATTTGAAGATCCAGATGGTGTTGAAAAAGCTACTAGTTAATAAATTTTAAGTTTATTCTAAATAGAATATTAATGATTAATTCAAAATTAAAAAATAGAAACTTAAGTCAAGAAGAGGTGTTTAATTTTTCTGAATTATTTAAATTGATGAAACCAAGGGTAATGTCTTTGGTTATCTTTACGTGCGCTGTAGGACTTTTAATGGCACCTACTGCAATTTCAACCAAAGATGCAATGATTGCAATTTTATTGGTATCTATTGGAGCTGGAGCAGCTGGAGCTCTAAATATGTGGTACGAGTCAGACCTTGATGCTTTAATGACAAGAACCTGCCTAAGACCAATTCCAATAGGTAAAATTAATAGAAAACAAGCTCTAATTTTTGGAACATCACTTTCATTTTTTTCAGTGATTGTATTAGACTATTTTGCAAATACACTTTCAGCAGCACTACTGTTATTTACAATTTTGTTTTATGTGTTTGTTTATACAATTTGGTTAAAAAGAAAAACACCTCAAAATATTGTTATTGGAGGAGCTGCAGGAGCGCTACCACCAGTAATTGGCTGGACTATTGCTACTAACTCACTTTCTCTTGAACCAATAACTTTTTTTCTTATTATATTTTTTTGGACTCCATCTCATTTTTGGGCATTAAGTCTCTATAAATCTGATGATTATAAAAAAGCAAAAATTCCAATGCTTCCATTGACCAACGGAATAGAGAGCACAAAATTAAATATTTTAGTTTATTCATTATTAATGTTACCCATGATTATTCTACCCTATGTAATTGGTTTAGTGGGTTTGGTATTTCTAATACCATCCTTAATGTTGACACTATATTATAATTTTTTATGTTTTGAGCTTTATAAGTTTAAAAAAGATAAATTTAACCCTAAAAAAGCAAAGACTATATTTGGATATTCAATTTTATATTTATTTTTGATATTTGTTATTTTTTTGATAGATAAAATACTATGATGATACCAGACAAAAAAACTAAGCGAAAAAATATTTTAACAGCCTTAGCAATATTAGGGTTTATGGTATTTTTATTTTTCTTCACACTTTATAATACTGGTGTTTTCGACAGAGCAATCTAATGCAGAAAAAAACCTTAACCCCAATTCTTTTAGCTGGAATATTTTTTCTTATGCTAGGCCTTTCATTCGCTGCTGTACCATTATATGACATATTTTGTAAAGTGACTGGCTTTGGAGGAACTACACAGACATCAAAAGAAGCACCTAAAATAGTTTTAGATCAAAAAGTTAGTGTTCGTTTTGATACGAATGTAAATAATCTTCCCTGGAATTTTAAAGTAAAAAAAAACGTAATGGATGTTAAGATTGGTCAAGTGAATCGAATCGAGTTTGAAGTAGAAAATTATGGAAATGAAACAACTTACGGAGTTGCTGCGTTTAATGTATCCCCATCATCATTTGGTAAATATTATAGTAAATTAGGGTGTTTTTGTTTTGAAAAACAGGCTTTAAAAGCAGGTGAAAAAGCAACTTATATTATGACTTTTTATTTGGATCCAGAAATGGTAAATGATCCCAACACCAAAAATATTAAAGATGTAACTATGTCCTATACTTTTTTTTCATCAGATTACTATAACCAATCAGAATTATAAAAATGTCTGCAGAAAAAAAACATGATTATCATCTAGTAGATCCAAGTCCTTGGCCTATATACGTCTCATTTTCATGTTTAGTTTTAGCAATAGGTTCAGTTTATTATCTGCATAGTGAAATTTCTTGGGGAATGTATCTAGGCTTAGCTTTACTGTTTTATGGAACATATATGTGGTTCAGAGATGTTGTTATTGAAGCAGAACACCAAGGTCATCACACACCAGTAGTACAAATTCACCACAGATATGGAATGACATTATTTATTGCTTCAGAAGTTATGTTCTTTGTGGCATGGTTTTGGGCATATTTTGATGCAAGTTTATTTCCATCTTTAGCAATTGGAGGAACATGGCCACCTAAAGATATTGTAACTTTTGATCCATGGGACATTCCACTTATTAATACTTTAATTCTACTTTTGTCTGGAACGACTGTAACATGGTCACACCACGCATTGTTAGAAGGTGATAGAAAAAGCTTTATTCAAGGACTTGTTCTTACAGTTATACTTGGTTTCTCTTTTTCACTATTGCAAGTTTATGAATACCAGCATGCAACTTTTGATTTTGCAGGTAACATATATGGCTCAGTATTTTATATGGCAACAGGTTTCCATGGCTTTCATGTTATTATTGGTACTATATTTTTAGCAGTATGTTTAATGAGAGCAAGAAAGGGTCACTTTACAGAGGAACATCACTTTGGATTTGAGGCAGCTGCTTGGTACTGGCACTTTGTAGATGTTGTGTGGCTATTCTTATTTGCTGCCATTTATATTTGGGGGAGTTAATTTTTAGCCCTTGAGATATAAATTTTTATTTTCTATTTTTGTATTTTTCTTTATTTCTGTATTTATAGCTCTTGGTAGTTGGCAGATAATTAGGCTTAATTGGAAATTAGAATTAATCAATCAAATAGAAACTTCACTCAAAGATAATCCTGTTAGTCTTACAAGCAGTAATGAAAAAAACTATTTAAGAATTAAAACTAATGGATCAATTGATTTTGAAAAGCAAATTTATCTGTATAATTTAAATGAAAAAGGAAAACCAGGCTTTGAGGTTATTAACCCACTAAAAATTGGGAATAAAAACTACTTGTTAAATAGAGGGTGGATACCATTTGATAAAAAAGATAATGAAATTATCAATATTATTGATGAAAGCAATATAATTGGAATTTTAAAAAAACAAATAAAAGCTAATAGATTTAAACCCAAAAATGACCTTTTAAATAATTATTGGTTTACACTTAATAGAGACGATACTTTCAATTTTACAGGTAAGAAATTTTCTCCATATGTAATTTATCTTTCTGGAAATGCAGAATTACCAAAGCCAAAATTGATTACTGCAAATATTTCAAATAATCACAAAAAGTATGCAATGACTTGGTTTTCGTTAGCGATTTCAATTCTTTTACTATATTTATATTTTAGGAAAAAAAATTATTAAATGAAATATGTAAGTACTAGGGATAACTCAAAAGAATATAGCTTTGAACAGATATTCATCAAAGGGCTTGCCGATGATGGAGGCTTGTTTGTTCCAAAGAAAGTTAAAAAATACAGTGCTGAAGAATTAAAGGCATTAAGTGAATTAAGCTATCAGAATTTAGCAAAAGAAATAATATATCCATTTATAGGTGACTTTATGACGGTAAATGAGTTATCGGATATTGTTGATAAATCATATTCTGTTTTTAGAAAAGATAACGCCGTAGATTTAATTAAAGTTGGTGATACTAAAATTTTAGAGTTATTCCATGGCCCTACACTTGCCTTTAAAGATATAGCAATGCAATTGTTGGGAAACCTCTATGAACATTACTTGAAAAAAAATAGCAAAAATATAAATGTTGTAGTTGCAACATCTGGAGATACAGGTGCTGCTGCGATAGATGCAATCAAGGGAAAAAAGAATATGAATATATTTGTTCTTCACCCTCATGAGAAAGTTTCACTTGTTCAAAGAAAACTAATGTCAACAGTTAAAGAAAAGAATGTCTTTAATATAGCGATTGAAGGTAACTTTGATGATTGTCAGAATTTAGTTAAATCAATGTTTGCAGATAAAGAATTCTCTAATTCAATTAATATGTCTGGAGTAAATTCAATAAATTGGGCAAGAATTATTGCACAATCCGTATATTATTTTTATACATATTTCCAAATACGAGATGATCGACCTATTAATTTTTCAGTACCGACAGGAAATTTTGGGGATGTATATGCTGGCTATCTATCAAAAAAAATGGGTTTACCAATAAACAAATTTATAGTTGCAACTAATAAAAATGATATTTTGCATAGAGCAATTTCTAATGGAAACTATGAGGCAGAAAGTGTTTCTGAAACCAACTCACCAAGTATGGATATTCAAATCGCCAGTAATTTTGAAAGGTTAATTTATGATTTAAATGATTGTGATGATGATGAAACAAGAAAAATCATGCATGGAATTAAAGAAAAAGGTAAATATGTTATTTCAAAAGATAAAATGGAAAAAATAAATAAAGATTTCTTATCAGCGAGCATGAGTGAGAAAGAAATTTTAGAAACCATTAAAGAAGTCCATATTAAATATGATATTGTACTGGATCCTCATAGTGCAATAGGATTTGGATCTTTAGATAAAGTAAATTTAGAAGGTAATAATATTGTTTTAGCTACTGCACATCCATGCAAGTTTCCTGAAGCTATAGATAAATCGATTGGGATCAAATCTGAATTACCTGATGAACTAAAGTATGTTATGGGTGAAAAAGAAAATTATGATATTATTTCAAATAATCTAAGCAAAACTCAACAATACATTAAGGAAAAAATTAAATGAAATTAAAAGAAAATGAAACAATACCTAATTCTGAATTTTTTATAATGGAAGATGGAAATCCTGTTAAGAAAAATACTTTTGAGTTTTTTAAAGATAAGAAGGTAGTTTTATTTGGTTTACCAGGAGCTTACACATCAGTTTGTTCGGCAAAACATTTACCTGGTTACGTTGATAGCCATGATGAATACAAAGCAAAAGGTGTAGATTTAATAGTCTGTATCTCAGTAAATGACCCATTTGTAATGGAAGCTTGGGGCAAAAGCCAAAATGTTACAGATAAAGTTTTGATGATGGCTGATCCATTTTTGAGTTTTACGAAAGCAATAGGTGCTGATGTTGATAAAAGTGCCCGAGGGTTAGGTGTAAGATCAAATAGATACACAATGCTAATAGACAATCTTAAAGTAATTAAATTGGAAGAAGAAGAAGATGCTGGTGCATGTGAAGTTTCGGCTGCCCAAAATTTTTTAAATTTAGTTTAATTCTGCAGCTTGTTTAGCTAATAAATCAACTTCTTCATTTAGAATATTTCCAGCATGAGCCTTAACCCATATCCATTTAATTTCATGAGATTTGTTTAATTCATAAAGTTGAGTCCAAAGCTCTTTGTTTTTTACTGGTTCTTTTTTAGAAGTTAACCAATTATTTTTTATCCATTTGTGCACCCAGTCAGTAATACCTAATTTTACATATTGTGAGTCTGTATAAATTTCAATGGGTTGCTGCTCTTTTATTTCCTGCAGTGCTTTAATTGGAGCCATTAGCTCCATCTTATTATTAGTTGTGTCTTTAACGCTTCCACTAATTTTTTTAATTTCATCATTAATATTGATGATTGCAGCCCAACCTCCATTTCCAGGATTTTTTAAACAAGAACCGTCCGTATAAATTTTTATCATTATTTATAATAATCTTTGTAGTTATTTAGATTGTTATGGATAATTAGTTTTTGAAAATATTCGTTAGGTTCTTTGACCTGAATTAGTGCAGTTTTAGGAGTGTTAAAATAATCATAAATTCTAGTTAGTAGGTACCTTAAAGCTGCCCCTCTACATAATATATTTAATGAGTCCTTCTCTTTTTTTGAAATAGTTCTTATAGTTTCATATCCATCAATTAAGTATTTAATTTTTTTATTATTCATTACAAAAGAATTTCTTTTTTTATCAAAACATAAAGCATTTATACAAATTGCAATCTCATACATCAGGTAATCATTGCTTGAAAAATAAAAATCAATAAATCCAGAAAATTTATTTTTATTAAAAAAAATATTATCTATAAATAGATCTCCATGTATAATTCCACTTGGCAATTTTTTTGGCCATTGATTTTTAATATCTTTAAAGCACACATTAAGAGTAGGTTTTAGTTTTGGAGCTATTTTATTAGATGAAAATTTTATACTTTTTAATAAATCACCTAATTTATTAATAGACATAGAGTTTTGTCTATATAGCTTTATTTTAGTTCCAACTTTATGGAATTTTGCAATATTTTTTCCAATATCAAAACAATTTTTATAATTAAGAGTTGTTTTATCTTTTCCCTTTAAAAAAGTCACAATACTAGCAGGTTTATTTTGTATTTTACTTAAGTGCTTATTAGCATTGTTCTTTAACGGTTTTGGGCAAATAATTTTTTTTTGATTTAGTTTTTCCATTAAGTTCATAAAAAAAGGTAAATCCTTTTTCTGAACTCTTTTTTCAAAAATAGTTAATATAAAATTTTTTGTATTTGTTTTTAGTAAGTAGTTTGTATTTTCTATTCCTTTTTTAATTCCTTCAAATTTTATTATTTTTCCTAATTTATAATCTCTACTTAGAGATAGAAGGTCTTTACTATTTATTTTAGTGTATACGGCCATCTAATTTAATTTTGCAGGAACTTTAAAAACAATATTTTCTTTGATAATTTCAACTTCCTCAATTTTTATTTTAAAATTATCTTTCAATTTATTAATGAAATTTTCAACTAGAACTTCAGGCGCTGATGCACCAGAAGAAACACCAATTGTTTTACAATTTTGTATTTTTTCAAAAGGAATTTCACTTTCAGAGTGAATTAATTCAGCATGTGGGCAGCCAGTTTGTTCTGCTACCTCAACTAAACGAACTGAATTTGAGGAATTTCTACTTCCTAAAACAAAAAACATATCACATTGCTTGGCAATATTTTTAACAGCTGATTGACGATTAGTAGTTGCATAGCAAATATCCTCTTTAAATGGTTCTTTAATTTGAGGAAATTTTTTTTTAAGAGCTTTTATTATATTTTTAGTGTCATCAACTGACAGAGTTGTTTGAGTAACATATGCAATTTTTTTATTATCATCCAATTCATATAATTCAACATCATGCTCATCTTGAATCAAACCAATCATATTTTCTGGTAATTGCCCCATAGTACCAATAACTTCTGGATGATTTTTATGACCTATAAGAACAATATGGTAACCAGCTTTGTGAAGGTTTTCTGCTTCTCTATGAACTTTTGAAACAAGAGGACAGGTAGCATCTATGTATTCCATATTATAGCCATTAGCCTCTAGAGGTACTGATTTTGGTACACCGTGTGCAGAAAATATCACTGGTCTAGTTTTATCTTCAACCTCTTCTAACTCTTCAATAAAAATTGCACCTATTGCCTTAAGACTATCCACTACATGTTTATTGTGAACTATTTCATGTCGCACATAAACTGGTGCACCATATTTCTTTATGCTTTTTTGAACTATTTCTATTGCTCTTTCTACGCCAGCACAAAAACCTCTTGGAGCAGATAACAATACTTTAATTACTCTATTTTTCATTTTTTTCTAAAAGATACTCAAGCAATATATGAGGAAAGGTTAAAGACGCCAAACCAATAAATATAACTTTTAATATTGCATCATTTAATTGGTAGAAATTAGAGAGAAAATATAAGCTTATAACATAAAAAATAGCAGTTAAAACTGTAAGTGGCATAGCTTTTTTTATAAAAGTTATAGCACCAACTTTAAAACTATTTTCGTTAAGCTCTGTTATCAGTGAAATTGTATGTCGAAATGAATGCAGGAAACAAAAGTATATTGTAAAGGCAATTAGTGGAGTTAAATAATAATTAAGAACAATAATTGAAAAAAAATCTAAAAATATCAAAATTTTTATAATTTTAAAATCTTTCAAAAAGTAATAAATGCTAGATAGTAAAGAAATAGATAAAGCAAAAAACAATATATTGTTATCTTCAATAAAGTTTAAGAATAAATAAAACATTTCATTTTCTATTAAAAGTAATTTAAAAATATTAATTGTTTCAACGAAATGAAACATTAATGGTGCAATTATTATTAGAGATCCTTTAAAGAAATAAAGAATTAGATTTGATACATTTTTATTGTTTATCAAAAATTCTGTATCTTCTTTCCCAAAATGATATGAGGCAACTGCTAAAAATAAAATAAGAGACACAGTTGGAAAAAATAACCAAAATATGATGATACTAATTCCAATAAGAGAATATATTAAATAAAAAAAATAAGATTTTTTTATATTATATAATTGGCTAAGTTTTTCACCTTTTTTATTGTCTAGTGCACCATGTGAAACTCCAATTGTAAGAATAAGAAATAAACATACCACTGAAGGGATAATTAAGTTTTCGAATTGATTAACAGCCAAAGCAATGAAGCATGAAAAAAGAAAAAAAATTATTGAATGATAGAAATTAATTTTATTTATCAGGCTAAGCATTTTATTTTAAAAGGGCTTTAATAAATAACCATTTTTTAGCTGTTTTAAGAATTATTAATAAATCTTGAAAAATATTACTCTTATTAGATAGAAATTTAATTATAGTTTCAGGAGAGTTATCAAACATTTTAAAAAATATATTTGGCATTTGGTTGGCATGATTATTTAAAACTCTTAAAAATATCTTATCTAGAAATTGATATTTTTTCTTAATTTCATATCTTCTTATTTTATCAATATTATCAATATTTTTTCTTATGTATCTGCTGTGTTCTTGAATATTTAGAAAAGTGTACCCGGTACTTAATCTAGTCATATGTCCCGCGGTACCTATATTTATTTTATTTTTTTCATCAATATTTGATGGATAAAAAAGTGGTATAGCACCATTTTCTTTATAATTAACTTTGTAATTTTTAATATTCAGATGATTTTCAATGTAATTTTTTAATTGCTGATCATAATCCATTTCCAGATCATTATTCATTTTAGATAACCACGTAGTTTCAACCATAGCCTTATTTTTACTAAAAGGTAGTGTGTAAAAGAAATGAACACTTTCATATTGTTGACAATCAAAGTCCATTAAATTCATTATCTTTTCATCAAAAACATCTTTAGTAGTCTCGATCTCAATACCTTTAAAGTGTTGCCAAAGTTGATTTTGATTAGATTCTATTGAGGTAACACTATTAAAAACAAGCGAGTTATTTAAGCTTACCTCATTAATATTTCTATAAAATTTAATATTCAGATTTTGTTTTAGTATGGAGTTTATTTTTTTATAGAATAGTCCACTATCAATTGATTGATAAGGTAGCTTATTACATTCTAAAAATTTAGTTTTATTGGGTATATTTATAGAAAAATAATCCCAACTTTTTTTAACACAATCTTCAAAATTATGATTTGTTGTTTTCCAGAAAGACCAAGTCTTATCTCTTTTGTATTCTAATCTAGGCTCAATAATTGCCAATGTTTTATTTTTGAGTTTATTATGAGTTTCTAATTCGTATGCCAAAGATAACCCAGCACAACCACCACCAATAATTATATAATCAAATTCTTTCATTAAAATCTATCTCCTCACTAATTAAAAAGTGTTCATTATTCATATAACCACTTTTTTGTTTTGTTACAAAAAGTGTTACTAAGTCAAATATAGAAAGAATGGTCTGATAGATTTTTGTAATATTATTTACATAAATCTTACCTGCTTTATTATAATTTTCTATATTCTTTGTTCTTAAAATTTTATCACCTATTTTCTTGTAAACTCTTCTTGCTATAAGTATTGCAAATCTAAATTTAAAGGGTATTTCCTTTATTGCTATAAAAGAGCTTTTATAAAACAAATCAGCTAAAGCCAAGGTGTCACTTATTGTCTTAAAATCATTCTTAATATAAAATCTATTAATCTTTGAGTCCTCCACAACATCTCTAGATATATTTGTTAGTTGCATTGCAATACCTAAATCTATGGCAGATCTCATTGAATTGTCATCTTTAACATTTAAAATTTTTGCCATCATCAGACCTACTGTACCAGCAACTCTGTAAGAATAAATTAACAAATCTTTTTTATTATTTAATTGAACTTTTTTATTTAAATCCGATTCAACACCATCAAATAAATCTTCAATAATTTTTATTGAAATTAAATGATGATCTATAAGATCCCACATGTTCTTAATTATTATATTACTATAGTTTTTATTAAGAAAATCATTTTTAAAAATTAATAGATTTTTTTTTTAATACCTAATTCACTATCGTCATCTGCAATATTGTCTACAGTTCTACAAAAATCATATAAAGACGAACACTTTTGATAGGTTTTTTTTGGTAAAAAGAAACCAGCCCAGTTAAATGACTTTGCGTAAATAGACAGGTAGTTTTTATTAGACATTATATAATCTTATCTAGAACTTTTGCTGAGGATAGCACACCAGGAACACCTGCACCAGGATGTGTTCCCGCACCAACGAAATATAAACCATCATAAATTTCTGATTTATTATGAAACCTAAAATATGCAGACTGTGTAAATTTGGGTTGGATCGAAAAACCTGATCCAAATTTAGTATTCAATTCATTTTCAAAATAATCTGGCGTTAAATAGAAATCTTCAATAATATTCTCTCTAAGATTAGGAAGTAATGCTTTTTCCATTTTATCTATTACTAAATTCTTCATTTTTTTACCTTCAATTTTCCAATCAATTTTGGATTGATTGTTTGGGACGGGCACAAGAACATAAAAACAATCATTTCCTTCAGGTGCCATTGATTTGTCTGTAGCTGATGGTCTATGAAGATAATAGCTTATGTCATCATTTAATTTTTTATTATCAAAAATATCACTCAGGTGTTCTTTATATTTATCACCAAATTTGATTGTGTGATGCTCAACATCTGGATATGTTTTTTTTGTTCCAAAATAGTAAACAAATAGACCCATAGAATACTGCATTCGATTTTTTTTCCATCTAAATAGAGAGCTTGTTTTATTTAGGCTTAGAAGTTTTTCATATACAGCAGGAGGGTCAGCATTACATATTACATTGTTTGAAAGTATTTCTTTTTGATTATCTAATTTTACTCCACTAATTTTTCCATTATTTGAAATTATTTTTGTTACCTCATGTCCTTTGATTAATTCAATTCCTTGTTCAATCATTAATTTTTCTAAGCCATTGATTATGTTCCCAGTTCCACCCATTGAGTAATGTATGCCCCATTTTTTTTCCAGATATAGAATTAATCCGTATATTGATGTTGTTGTAAAGGGATTTCCGCCAACTAATAGAGGATGCATACTTAGCATACGTCTTAATTTTTCATTTTTTACATATGAAGAAACTAATGAATAAACTGATTTATAGCTTTTAAGTTTTAATAAAGAGGGCAATTGTTTCATCATCACAAGAGGTTTATCAAATGGAACATCTGCTAGTTCTGTGAAGCCTTTATCAAATATTTTTTTTGTGAATTTTACAAGTTGCTCATAACCCCTAACATCATCTTTGTTTATTTCTTCAATTTGTTTTTTCATTTGATCTTCATCACCAGAGTAATCAAATACACCTCCATCTTCATAAATAAACCTATACCAAGTTTTCAAAGGAGTTAGCTTTATGTAATCTTCAGACTCTTTATTAAATAAAGTGAAAAGCTCTTCAATTAGATGGGGTGCAGTAATTACCGTTGGTCCAGCATCAAAAGTAAAACCATTTTTTTTAAACACTCTGGCTCTTCCACCCAAGTCAGGGTGCTTTTCAATTAAAGTTACCTTATGATTTTTGGATCTACATCTTAGTGCTGCGGCTATACCACCAAATCCAGAACCAATGATTATAGATTTCATTTATTTAATTTATAGTTTTTTTTAAAAATTGTAAGAGAATTATGAGTTTATTTTTTTAAGCGCAACTTTTGTTTCTTCTAGATTTTTATCAAACAAACTGTCAAGTTTTGATTTATCAACTGACGTACTGATAATCTTTTTGACAGATTCCACAGCAATTTTTATTGAAACATCTTTTATCTCTTTAAGTGCCGCATCCTTCATCTGTGAGATTTTATTTTCTGCTAATTTTTTTTTGATTTCAGAGGATTTGTGAAATTTATTATTCATTTCTATCACTAAATGGTCACTATCTTTTTTTGCTTGTTCTAAAATTTTATTAGCATCTTCTTTAGCTGTATCTAATTTGCTCTGTGCATTATCTAATAGGATTTTTGCTTCAGATCTTAATTTTTCACTCTCATCAATTTCATTCTTAATATCTAAAATAAGTTTATTTAAAATTTCATTAATTTTTTGAGGTATCTTTAAATAAACTAATCCACCAATAAAAATTATGAAAGATACTGCTACCCAAAAAGTTGCATCAATTGCCATAGTATTTATCCATCTTCTTTCTTGATAGATCATCAACAATTGCTGAGATGCTACTATTGTTAACTTCTGCACCTATTAACTGATGAATTAAATCTGCAGATGTTTCTACAGCTATTTTATTAATTTTTTCAGGAGCTTTATTTTTAAGTTCCAATATTTCAGACTCAATTACTTGAATTTCTAAATTTAATTCTTTATCTAAAGCATCTTTTTTAATGTTAATGTCTTTCAATAATTTTTCTCTAGCTTGTTTGAAGTATTTTTTAGCTTCATTTTTACTATCTTGAACTATTTTTTCATATTCTGCTATATTTAGCTCGCTTTGTTCTCTTTGCTTCTCTGCTGCCTCAATATTCTCTACGATCTGTGATTTCCTTATCTCAAGGTTTGCACTAATTTTTGGAAGTATAAGTTTAGAAAGAACAACATATAATATTCCAAAAGTTATAGCTAACCAAAAAATTTGAGAAATCCAAAACTCAGGATTTAATTGAGGCATACCTCCACTTTCAGCTGCAAAAGCTTCCATAAAAAATAGGAAGCTTAAAAATATCGACTGAAAAAATATTTTTTTAATCATTAAATTTAAAATGCAAATAAAATAATTAATGCAACAACTAATCCAAATAGACCAGTAGCCTCAGCTAAAGCAAATCCTAATAAAAGATTAGGAAATTGTTTTTGTGCTGCTGACGGATTTCTCATTGCACCAG
Source organism: Candidatus Pelagibacter sp. Uisw_134_02 (assembly GCF_047720265.1). GTDB lineage: Bacteria > Pseudomonadota > Alphaproteobacteria > Pelagibacterales > Pelagibacteraceae > Pelagibacter. The sequence goes on along the minus strand of NZ_CP159813.1, from coordinate 1,032,139 downwards.
AAAGGTAATTACCAAAGATAATTCCAATTCCAACACCGGCACCAGCTAGAGCTATTGCTGCTAGTCCTGCTCCGATCATTTTTGCTGCTTCTAATTCCATTATATCCTCCTTATGTTAGTTAATGGTGTAAATTTAATGCATCATTTAAATAGATGCAGGTTAAGATTGCAAAAACATATGCTTGAAGAAAAGCAACTAGTATCTCCAAACCAGTTAATGCAACCGAAAAACTCAGTGGAAGCCATCCACCAACTATCCCGAGGCTTATTACAAAGCCACCGAAAACTTTCATCATAGTATGACCAGCCATCATGTTAGCAAATAAACGAACTGAAAGACTTATAGGTCTACTTAAATAAGAAATAATTTCTATAACAACTATTAGTGGCAGAAGAACCACCGGTACTCCACTTGGTACAAATAGCTTTAAATAACCCAATCCATGCCTCATAAAACCAATTATTGTTACTCCAACAAAAATGAATGAAGCTAAAATAAAAGTGACAATGATATGACTAGTTACTGTAAATGCATATGGAATCATCCCGAACATATTGCAGAACAGCACAAACATAAATAAAGAAAATATAAATGCAAAATATGGTTTTGCTTTAGATCCAGCTGTATCACTAATCATTTTTGAAACAAAACTGTAACTTAGTTCTGCTAGAAGTTGAACTTTATTAGGCAGCAACGAATTTTTTTTTGATCCAAGATTAAAAATTAATAGAATTGCTAAAGAACTAATAACCATAAATAAACTTGCATTTGTAAATGATATATCAATCACACCTAATTTTATTTCTGGTCCAATTCTATAAACTTCGAATTGGTGCATTGGATTTGTTGCCATAATTTTTTAAGTCTATTTTTGCATATTTTTTGCAGATCTGAATACGTTTACAATACCAGCAACCACACCTACAAAAAAAAATATTAATATTAACCATGGCTTAGTACCAAAGGTCGTGTCTAAAATAAACCCTATAATTGTCCCAACAGCTACTGCAGATACTAATTCTGTACTTAACTTAAAGGCGGTTCCAATAGAAGAGGGTGGTTCATCTTTTTTAAAAAGGTTTCTTCTAGTAATTTTAGATTTTGCAATCTCTAGGCGAGTTTTAAGCGTATCTTTTGGCATTTATTTATTAAGCAACCATACTCTCAGCTTTTTGTAAATCAACAGCTACTAATTGGCTAATACCCTTTTCAGGCATAGTTACTCCATAAAGTCTATTCATTTTAGACATTGTTAGAGCATGATGCGTCACAATAATAAATTTAGTATTAGTTATTTTTGTTAATTCTTCTAAGAGGCTACAGAATCTTGTTACGTTAGCATCGTCAAGTGGAGCATCAACTTCATCCAATACGCAGATTGGAGATGGATTAGTAAGAAACACGGCAAAGATAAGCGATAAAGCAGTTAAAGCTTGTTCACCACCAGACAGTAAAGTTATAGATTGTAGTCTTTTACCCGGTGGACTTACTAACATTTCTAAACCAGCTTCAAGTGGGTCATCAGAGTCCACTAATTCTAGTTTTGCATTACCCCCATTAAATAGCTTTGTATAAACCTCATTAAATTTTCTATTAACTTTTTCAAATGCTTCTAAAAGTCTTTCTCTTCCTTTTTTGTTTAATTCATTAATACTTTCTTTAAGTTTAATAATTGCAGAAACAAGGTCTTCTCTATCCTGTTCCATTTTCTTAATTTCAATCTCATATTTGTTTGTTTCTTCATCTGCCCTTAAATTAACAGAACCAAGCTTTTCTCTGTCTCTTTTTTTTTTATCTAATTCCTCTTCTTGCGTGATAGAATCTGGCAACTCATCTAAACCATTTAAATTTGAATTTTCAAGAATATCATTCTCTTTAAGGTTAAGTTCAGACTGAACTCTGTCTAGTAAATCATCTTTACGTTTTTTTAGACCCTCAATTGTTGCTCCAGAGCTTGCTTTCCTCTCCCTTATTTGAATAGATTTTTCTTGGATATCATTTAATTCAAGTCTTAGAGAGCTAATCTTTATATCTGTTTCTTCAATTATTTTTTCATTTTCAATTTTTTCATTTTGTGAAATTCTTAAGCCTTCAGTAGTTTGACCTTTTTTTTCTGCTTGAGCTTTAGGTTGTTGGTC